>JBIKUT010000136.1:0-5968 GCA_044347465.1 Ramlibacter sp. | reverse complement strand
TGCGGCGGCACCGTGCGCGAGGCGAGATCGGCGGGCAGCCTCAGGCCGGCGGGCACATCAAGCTGCAACTCGACGTGGGGATTGCGCCAGCGCACCTGGGCGACCCGGCCCTCGAGCCAGATCGGGCGATCCGGATCAAAGCTGCTCCAGCCATGGTGGGCTGCGGCCAGACCGGGCAGGCCCAGGGCGGACAAGACAAACAGGCGACGTTGCATGAACAAGCTCCTTCTGAATCGGGGACGGGTGGACCACGACCCTCACTGGTAGGCAATCCAGCGGCCGCAGGCGATCACGGCCAACCAGATCAGGGTGGAGGACACCATCAGCAAGCGCGCGACGCAATCGAGCCGCTGCAAAGAGCCGCGCGCGTGAAAGAACGCGGCGTTGCAGGCCGCGGCGAACAGCAGCAGCATCTTGAGCGTGAAGGCGCGGTTGGCCAGCAAATCGGCCGGCTGCGTGGCGAACATCAGCAAGCCCGAGGCCGCCGCCAGGGCAAAGCCGGTGACGGCCAGGGACAGACTCAGGCGCGCCAGTGCCGGCGTGGGCAACTCGGCGGCGCGGCCGAATACGCGCAGCTCCAAGGCCACCAGATTGCCCACCAGCAGCGCGATGCCGACGATGTGCACCACCTCAAGCGCGGGGTAGGCCCAGGGGTGAACGTGCAAGGCGGCGAACATGGACAGGAGGGTGGCGGCTCAGGTGGCGCGGGTGACCAGCAGGTCCAGCATCAGGGCGATGCGGGCCTTCACCGGCGACAGACCACCCGAATCGGGCAGCAGGTCGCCCGCGTGGGGCAGGACCTCGCCACGGGCGCAGCGCGAGGCGCGTATCACCGCCACGCCGCGCTCACGCGCCTGCAGCAGCGCCGCCTGCAGCGAGTCGCTGAGGGTGCCGTTGCCGGTGCCGGCGGCCACGATGCCGTCCACACCCTGCGCGAGCAAGGCCTGCACGAGGGCACCCGTGGCCCCGGCGTGATTGAGCACGATCTCCACGCGCGGCCAGCGCGCGGCGTTGGCCACGGCGTGCGCGTGGCGGGCTATCGCCTGCGTATCCGCCGGCGCAGCGGGCCAGGCGCGCAGCCTGCGCAGGTGGCCGCCTTCGACGGCACCCAGCGGACCGGCATCGCCGCTGGTGAAGGCGTCGAGCCGGGACGGGTGCTCCTTGGTCACGTCGCGCGCGGCGTGCACGCTACCGGCGCAGACGGCTAGCACGCCCCGCACGTCGGACGTGGCGGCTACCAAGATCGCATCGGCCAGGTTGCGCGGGCCGTCGGGCGCCTGCGCCGTTGCGGGCCGCATCGCGCAGGTCAGGACCACGGGCTTTTCGGCAACGAGGACGCGGTCCAGGAAATAGGCGGTTTCTTCGAGCGTGTCGGTGCCGTGAGTGATGACAATCCCGCGCACCTCCGGCTGGGCCAGCCAATGGGCGCAGCGCGCCGCCAGCCGCTGCCAGAGCGCCTCGTCCATGTTCTTGCTGTCGATCTGGGCGACCTGCTCGGTCTCCAACATCCACTCGCCCGCGCTGGGCAGGCCCGCGACCAGCTGCCCCACGCCCAGCTGCGCGCTGCGGTAGGCCAGGTGCTCGCCGGGTGTGTCGGCGGTGCCGGCGATGGTGCCGCCGGTGCCCAGAACCACGATTTTTGAGCGGGCCACTTGCATTTCCTGAAAAGCTGGTTAAAAATACAGTTACTGGATATCGAAACAGTCCCCTGCCTCAGGAGAGCCCGAATGATCGAGACCCCCAAGCTCACGGCCCGTCAGCAACAGATTCTGGACCTGATCCAGAGCGCCATCGCCCGCACCGGCGCCCCGCCCACCCGGGCCGAGATCGCCGCCGAGCTGGGCTTCAAGTCGCCGAATGCCGCGGAGGAGCACCTGCAGGCCCTGGCCCGCAAGGGCGTCATCGAGCTGGTCAGCGGCACCTCGCGCGGCATCCGCCTGCGCGGCGACGCCCTGCGCTCGATCAACGAATCGCGCATCAAGCAATTTTCCCTGCCCCTGCAAAGCCTGGCGCAGCTGGCGCTGCCCCTGGTGGGCCGTGTGGCGGCCGGTTCCCCGATTCTGGCCCAGGAACATGTGGACCAAACCTACTACGTCGAGAGCAGCCTGTTCCAGCGCCAGCCCGATTACCTGCTCAAGGTGCGCGGCATGTCCATGCGTGACGCTGGCATCATGGACGGCGACCTGCTGGCGGTGCAGGCCACCAAAGAAGCCAAAAATGGCCAGATCGTGGTGGCCCGTCTTGGCGACGACGTCACGGTCAAGCGTTTCCGCCGCAACAAGCACCTGATCGAGTTGCACGCCGAAAACCCCGACTACCCCACCATCGTGGTCGAGCCGGGCGAGCCCTTCGAGATCGAGGGTCTTGCGGTGGGGCTGATCCGCAACACCATGCTGATGTAGCCACCGATTGCGGGAGCGGCCCCAGGTGGCGGGCGTATGGCGTGGTGCCATCACCCTGTGCCGATCCCTTTCACTGAAATCCTGCCTGTGATGAAACCCTCGTTGTTCTAGGAGTCCCCACATGGCATTCGCTCTTCCCCTGTTCGCGCAGTTGTTTGATCTGTTCCTGCCCGCCGGCCAGCCCGCAGGATCCGCGCGGCCCCAGCCCCGGATCCTGCCAGCCCCGGCACGTCGATCCGTTGCGGTGCCTGTGGCCGCCGCCCCGTCCGAAGGGCTTGGCGGCGCCGACATCGACGCCCCCCAGCAGCGGGCCCCGATCGCCCAACGCAGCTGGGGTGGGCCCACCCGGTCTGCACCGCTGCAGCGGCCCTTGCGGGTGGTGCGGGTGTTGGACGGCCGACATGCCCGCGCGGGCGCGGGGCGAATGGTGATCTCGGGTCGCATGGCCGATGTCTGCGCCGAGCTCGACCGGCTGGCCGAGCTCGAAACGCGCCACTGAGCCCTCGCCCCAGGCGCCCCCCGGGGCCCGTCGGGGTCGGCCGCCCCCCTTTTGGCCGAGGCGCTCGCCTGGCCCAGCGAGGCACAATGGGCGCATGAACATTGTGATCCTCGACGACTACCAGGACACGGTACGCAAGCTGCACTGCGCGAGCAAGCTCGAAGCCTATCCGGCCAAGGTCTACACCAACACCGTCAAAGGCATCGGGCAGTTGTCCGTGCGCCTGCGTGACGCTGACATCATCGTCCTGATCCGCGAGCGCACCCACCTGTCGCGACAGCTGATCGAAAAGCTGCCGCGTCTGAAGATGATTGCCCAGACCGGGCGCATCGGCGCACATGTCGATGTCGCCGCCTGCACCGAGCGCGGCATCGTCGTGACCGACGGCGCGGGATCGCCCATTGCGCCCGCCGAGCTGACCTGGGCACTGGTGATGGCCGCCTCTCGCCGCCTCCCCCAGTACATCGGCAACCTCAAGCACGGGGCCTGGCAGCAATCGGGGCTGAAGTCGGCGGCGATGCCAGCCAACTTCGGCCTGGGCACGGTGCTGCGCGGGCGTACGCTGGGCATCTGGGGCTATGGCCGCATCGGCCAGCTGGTGGCGGGCTATGGCCGGGCCTTTGGCATGCGGGTGGTGATCTGGGGCCGTGAAGCCTCGCGCAACCAGGCCCTGGTCGATGGGCATGAGATCGCCGCCAGCCGCGAAGCCTTCTTCGAGCAGTGCGATGTGCTGAGCGTGCACCTGCGCCTGAACGCAGAGACCGAAGGCACTGTGCGTCTGGAAGACCTCAGCCGCATGAAGCCCACCGCGCTGTTCGTGAACACCTCGCGCGCCGAGCTGGTGGAGCATGACGCACTCATTGCAGCGCTCAACCGCGGTCGACCGGGTATGGCCGCCGTGGATGTGTTCGAGAGCGAGCCGATTTTGCAAGGCCATGCCCTGCTGCGCCTGGAGAACTGCATCTGCACCCCGCACATCGGCTATGTCGAGCAGGACACCTACGAGCTGTACTTCGGGGCCGCCTTTGACAACATCGTCAACTTCATCCAAGGCACGCCCACCAACGTCGTGAATCCCGCTGCGCTGCAGGTCGTGCGCTGATGCCGTCCACCGGGCCCGGCCTGCCGCCTGCGCTGTGGCCCCTGCTGTTTGGCAATTTCGTGATTGGCACCGGGGTGATGGTGGTGCCCGGCACGCTCAATGAGCTGAGCGAATCCCTGCAAGTGAGCGTGTCATCGGCGGGGCAGCTGATTTCCAGCGGTGCCTTCATGATGGCCGTGGCCGCCCCTTTATTTGCCGCCCTGGCAGCGGGCTGGGATCGGCGCCGGCTGTTGGCGCTGTCGCTGCTGTGGTTCGGCCTGCTGCATGCGGCGTGTGCCCTGATCGATACGCTGGCCGGGCTCTTGCCGCTGCGGGTCCTGTCACTGGTGGCACCCGCGATCTTCACGCCCCAGGCCGCGGCCAGCGTGGGCTTGCTGGTGCCCCTGGAGCAGCGCGGGCGGGCGATCACCTTCATCTTTCTGGGCTGGTCGGTGGCCTCGGTGGTGGGCATGCCGATCGCTTCTTTCATTGGCGGCACGCTGGGCTGGCGCTCTGCCTTCCTGATGGTGGCGGTGATGAGTGTGGTCGGCGCGGCCTGGGTCTGGCGCACCCTGCCCAGCGGCATCCGCCCGCCGGCCTTGTCGCGGGCGGCCTGGATGCAGACGCTGCGCTCGCCAGCCCTGATGCTGTGCGTGGGCGTGACGGTGTTGTCTGCGGCGGGGCAGTTCGTGCTGTTTTCGTATTTCGCGCCGTATTGGCACCACCAGCTGGGCGCGACGCCGGGCGAGCTGAGTCTGTTGTTTCTCGCCTTCGGCGTAGCCGGTCTGCTGGGGAACGTGCTGATGATGCGTTACATCGGCCGCCTGGGCGTCGACCGCGCGGTGATGCTGGGTCTGGGCGGGATCGCACTCAGCCTGCTGGCCTGGCCGCTGGGCGTGACGCTGTGGACCACGGTGCTGGTCTGCATCCCCTGGGCGCTGGGCTGCTTCTCGTCGAACTCCGCGCAACAGGCACGGCTGGTCGGCCTGGCGCCGGATCTGGCGTCGGCGTCGGTGGCCTTGAACACGTCTGCCCTGTACATCGGCCAGGCCCTGGGGGCGGCGATCGGCGGCTGGGTGATCGCCACCGGCGACTTCGGCTTGCTCAGTTGGGTGGCGCTGGTGGCATTGATGGCGGCCATGGGCGTGAGCGCGCTGGCCCGCCGAACGGGGCACGCGCACTGAGCGCGATCAGGCTCGGCCGGCGCTGACCCCTACGAATCGATACATTGGTTCGCATGCAGGCGCGCGCCCGATAATCCTGCTCATGCTCACACGATTCAAGACGGTCGGCGTCGTCGGCGCCGGCGCCATGGGACGCGGGATTGCCCAGATGGCCACGCAGGCCGGCTGCGCTGTCCGCCTCTACGACACGCAAGCGGCCGCGCGCGAGGCCGCCCACCAGCAAATCACCGCCCAATGGGACAAGCTACAGGACAAGGGCCGGCTCACGCCCGAGGCGGTGGCGGCCCACAAGGCCCACCTGACCACCGTCGACACCGTGCAGGCGCTGGCGGGCTGCGATCTGGTGATCGAGGCCATCGTGGAACGCCTGGACATCAAGCAGCAGCTGTTCGCGCAGCTCGAATCCGTGCTCGGACCGGATGCGGCACTGGCAAGCAACACCTCGTCGCTGTCGATCACCGCGATCGGCGCCGGGCTGCAGCGGCCACAGCGGCTGGCGGGCCTGCACTTTTTCAACCCGGTGCCACTGATGAAGGTGGTGGAAGTGATCCCCGGTCTGCGCACCGATGCAGCGGTGTGCGACGCGCTCGATGCGCTGGTGCGCGCCATGGGCCACACGCCAGTGCGCGCGCTGGACACGCCCGGCTTTATCGTCAACCACGCCGGTCGCGCCTACGGCACCGAAGCCTTGCGCATCGTGAGCGAGGGCGTGACCGACTTCGCGACGATCGACCGCATCCTGCGTGACCAGGTGGGTTTTCGCCTCGGGCCCTTCGAGCTGATGGACCTGACCGCGCTGGAC
>JBIKUT010000135.1:0-5974 GCA_044347465.1 Ramlibacter sp. | reverse complement strand
GGGCGCGGACGCACCCTCGGCACGCGCCTCTTAAAAACGAATGATCTGCAGGCCTGGCAAGGCGGCGGCGGGCGTATCGAAGGATTCGGTGTCGAAGGCCTTGTCGCCGTCCGCGCTGGGCACGCCGGTGATCTGCAGGCCCTTGAAGTCGTAGTGTGTCCCATCGGCCAGGTGCGAGGGCACGATATTTTGTAAAGCCGAGAACATATTTTCCAGCCGGCCGGGGTGCTTCTTCTCCCACTCCTGCAGCATGGCCGACACCTGCTTGCGCTGCAGGTTCTCCTGGCTGCCGCACAGCGTGCAGGGAATGATCGGGAAAGCGCGGTGTGTGGCCCAACGCACGATGTCTTTTTCGGCCACATAGGCCAGCGGGCGGATCACGATGTGACGGCCGTCGTCGCTCACCAGCTTGGGCGGCATGGCCTTGAGCTTGCCGCCAAAGAACATGTTCAGGAACAGCGTCTGCAGGATGTCGTCGCGGTGGTGGCCCAGCGCGATGCGCGTGGCGCCGAGTTCATCGGCCACCCGGTACAAGATGCCTCGGCGCAGGCGCGAGCACAGGCTGCACATCGTCTTGCCCTCAGGGATCTTGTCCTTGACGATGGAGTAGGTGTCCTGGTTCTCGATGTGAAAGGGGATGCCCAGCTTCGAGAGGTAGGCGGGCAGCACCTCGGCCGGAAAGCCGGGTTGCTTTTGGTCCAGGTTGACCGCAATGAGCTCAAAGCGCACCGGCGCGCGCTGTTGCATCTTGAGCAAGATGTCCAGCAGCGTGTAGCTGTCTTTGCCGCCGGACAGACACACCATGACCTTGTCGCCCTCGCCGATCATGTCGTAGTCGGTGATGGCCTGGCCGACCTGGCGGCACAGGCGTTTCTCGAGCTTGTGGGTTTCGCGCTCGATCTTGGTGGCGCGCGCGGCATCGTCCCCGCCGCTGCGGGCGGGGGCGTGGGTAACGTCAGATTCGACCCAGGGCACATTCATGCGCCGGATTGTCGCACTGCCCCGCAGGACGTCCCTATCATGGGTCGATGCACCCTGAGCCCGCTTCGCCGATGTTCGTCAGGGGCCTGAGCACCGAGGAAGCCCGTGCACGCCAGGCGCGTGTGGGCCCCAACTCGCTCACGCAGCGCGAACGGCGCGGTTGGCTGAAGGCGGCGTGGGCGGTGCTGTCCGAGCCCATGTTCCTGCTGTTGCTGGCCGCGGCCGGCCTGTATCTGGTCCTGGGCGATCTAGGCGAGGGCTTGCTGCTCTCGGCCTTCGCGCTGCTCAGCGTGGCCCTGGTGATCTGGCAGGAGCATCGTAGCGCCCGCGCGCTCGATGCCCTGCGTGAACTTGCCGCACCCCAGGTGCGGGTCTGGCGTGACGGCATCCCTTGCGTGATCGCGGCGCGCGATCTCGTGCCCGGTGATGTCATCGCCGTGGCGGAAGGCGAGCGCGTCACCGCCGACGCGGTCCTGCGCGAAGCCGCGACGCTGTCCGTCGACGAATCCCTGCTGACAGGCGAATCGGCGCCCGTGTACAAGCGGCCTGCATCCGGCGCGCCCGACGCGGCCGATGCAGCGTCGCTCTTGCACGCAGGCACGCTGGTGGTGGCGGGCCAGGGGGTGGCCGAGGTTGTCGCCATTGGCGCTGACACCGCGATGGGCCGCATTGGTGCTTCGCTGGCCGACATCGACCTGGCGCCCACGCCCTTGCAGCGCCAACTGCGCGCATTGGTGCGCTGGCTGGCGCTGGGTGCGCTGGGTGTGAGCAGCCTGCTGGTGTTGTGGTACGGCCTGCGCATGGGCGATTGGGTGCAGGGTCTGCTGGCGGGCATTGCCCTGGCCATGGCCATGCTGCCCGAGGAATTTCCGATGGCCTTGGCTGTCTTCCTGGCCCTGGGCGCGTGGCGACTGGCCCGCGTGCAGGTGCTGGCGCGGCGTCCGGCTGTGGTCGAGGCGCTGGGCGCGGCCACGGTCTTGTGCGTGGACAAGACCGGCACCCTGACCGAGAACCGCATGCGGGTGCACAGCCTCGTGGTGTTGGAGGCCGACGCAGGCACCGCGCAGGGTCAGGACGTGCCTGACGCCGCACACGACCTGCTGGAGTACGCGATGCTGGCGTCGCAGCGCGGTGGCGCTGAGCCCATGGACGCAGCCCTCTACGCGCAGGGCGACACGCACCTGGCTGGCACCGACCGTTTGCATCCGCGCTGGCGCGTCGCCCAGGCTCATGGCATTGCGCCCGACCTGATGGCGGTGACCCTGGTCTGGGTGGGCGAAGACGGTCTGCACCGTGTGGCCGCCAAGGGCGCACCCGAGGCCATCGCCGACCTGTGTCGACTGGCTCCGCAGGCCCGCGAGGCGCTGCACGTGCAGGCGCAGTCTTTGGCGGCGCGCGGCTTGCGCGTGCTGGCCGTGGCCCGGGGGCGAGAGCGCACGGAGCCTGCGCCGCGTCCCCATGACAACGACTTCACCCTGCTGGGGTTGGTGGCCTTTGAAGACCCCTTGCGCGCCAGCGTGCCCGGGGCGGTGGCGCAGGCGCATCAGGCGGGCATCGCCGTGGTGATGATCACGGGCGACCATCCCGCCACCGCCTTGGCCATCGCGACCCAGGCCGGTATTCACGTGAAGGCCGGTGTGCTCACGGGCGCGCAGCTGCAGGCCATGGACGATGAGGCGTTGGCGCAGGCCGTGCGGCAGGTGCGTGTGTACGCCCGCGTCACGCCGCAGGACAAGCTGCGTCTGGTGCGCGCCTTGGATCGCAATGGCGAGGTGGTGGCCATGACCGGCGACGGTGTGAACGACGCGCCGGCGCTCAAGGCCGCTCACATTGGCATCGCCATGGGGGTGCGCGGCACCGATGTGGCGCGCGAGGCCGCCAGTGTGGTGCTGCTAGACGAGGACTTTGGTCGCATCGTCGAAGGCGTGCGCCTGGGCCGGCGCATCGACGACAACCTGCGCAAGGTGATGACCTACATCCTGGCCATTCATGTGCCGATCGCGGGGCTTGCGCTGCTGCCGCTGCTGATGGGGCTGCCGCCGCTGATGCTGCCGGTGCATGTGGTGGTCACCGAGATGATCATTGACCCGGTGTGCTCGCTGGCCTTCGAGAACGCGCCGCCCGCGCGCGGTCTCATGGATCGTCCGCCGCGTGCGGCCAATGCGTTGCTGGTGGATCGCGCCTTGGTGATGCGGGCGCTGGCGCAGGGGGCAGGGTTATTGGGGGTGGCCTTGGCGGCTTACGCACTGGCTCTGGGGGCGGGGCTGCCCACCGACGAGGCGCGGACTCTGGCCTTCGTGGCGCTGACCGCAGGCAATCTGTCGATGGTGGCGGTCAATGCGGGGGCGGGTCTGCCGCTTCGCGACCTGTGGGGGCCGCAATTTCGCTCTTTTCAGGTTGTGGCCGTACTCGCTACGGGCCTGATGATGATGGCATTGACCGTGCCCGCGGTACGGGATCTGATGAAGTTCGCTCTGCCCTCCGCCCCGGCGCTGGCGGGGGTGTTGGCCGCTGCGGGGGCGGTCACGGTGCTGGCGTGGCGACTGCAGGCGCGGCAGCCGTAAGGCTTGGGGACGTGGCGCTCGTTCGCGGTCAGTGGCTCACCACTGCCCCGTCTCCATCCGGATCGCCACTTCGCAGTCGTCGAAGATCGCCAGCTTGGCGATTTCCACCCGCACCCCGATCACGCCGGGCAGCTGCATCAGGCGCGCGGCGAGTTTGCCGATCAGGCTTTCCAGCAGGTTGACGTGTTCGGCCGTGCACTCGTCGATGATGATGGTGCGCACCTTGCGGTAATCGAGCACGTGCAGGATGTCGTCGTCGTGCGGCAGCAGGGGCTGGGTGCCCAGATTGAGCTCTGCGTCCACGCGTATGGGCTGCGGCGCTTCCTTCTCGTGGTCGAGGATGCCCAGGTTGGCGTCAAAGCGCAGGCCCGTGAGGGTGAGGATCTGGGTGCCGGCTTTGGTCATTTACATCAGCGAAAAATCGCGGTCGAACTTCATCAGGTGCTGGCCGCCATCGACCAGCAAGGTGGTGCCAGTGATCGACCGATTCTCTAGTGCAAAGCGCACCGCGCCCACCACATCGGCGGCCGTCGACGAACGCCCCAGGGGCGAGAGTCGATGCAGCTTTTGGAATTTGTCATCCGACAGCAGGTGGCTGGTGATCGTGAGACCGGGTGCCACGCCCACCACCCGCACCTGCGGCGCCAGCGCCAGGGCCAGCATGGTGGTGGCCGCCTCCAGGGCGGCTTTCGACAGCGTGTAGCTGAAAAAGTCGGGGTTCTGGTTCCAGAGCTTCTGGTCCAACATGTTCACCACGACACCGTTCGCGCCGTCCTGGCCGCGCTCCACGAGGTGCGCATGCAGCGCCTGCGCCAGCAGCACCGGCGCGCCGGTGTTGGCTGCGAGGTGGGCCTGCATCGCGCCATAGCTGAAGGTGGCCGGATCGTCATGCTCAAACAGCGAGGCGCTATTGACCACCGCATCGACCGCGCCGAAGTGCGCAATCACCTGAGGCAACAGGGCGCGGGTGGCGGCCTCGTCAGACAGGTCGGCCTGAAAGGCCGCAAAGCGCGCGCCGCTGCGGCCGGCCTTCGTGCAGTCGGCCACCGTGGCCTGCGCCTCGTCGGCCGAGCCCCGGTAATGCACGGCCACCTGCCAGCCCGCAGCCGCCAGGGCCAGGGCCATTTCGCGGCCCAGGCGCCGGGCGGCGCCGGTGATCAGGACGGTGGGAAGGGCAGGGGTGCTCATTGCAACGACAATTGCGAGGTGACAGATTCCAATCCAGCCAGTGTAACGACCGCCCTGCGCACCCTCCTGCGTGGGGCCATCACACGCGCCGAGGGTTGGCTGCCCTTTGATCGCTACATGGCCCAGGCCCTGTACGCGCCGGGCCTGGGCTATTACGCCAACGGCTCGCGCAAGTTCGGCCACCTGCCCGCCAGCGGCAGCGATTTCGTGACCGCCCCCGAGATGACGCCCTTGTTCGGCCAGACCCTGGCGGTGGCCGTGGCCGATGCCCTTGCGGCCACGGGTTGCGACGAGATCTGGGAATTCGGTGCCGGCTCGGGCGCATTGGCCTCGCAGTTGCTGCAGGCCCTGGGCGATCGGGTGCGGCGCTACACCATCGTCGACCTCTCGGGCACGCTGCGCGCACGCCAGCAGGCGACACTGGCGGCGCATGGCGACACCGTGCAATGGGCCAGCGAGCTGCCCGAGGCGATGCGTGGCGTGGTGGTGGGCAATGAGGTGCTGGACGCCATGCCGGTGAAGCTGCTGGCGCGTATCGCCGGTGTCTGGCACGAGCGCGGCGTGGTGTGGCAAGACGATTGCCTGGCCTGGGCCGATCGGCCCACCGACCTGCGTCCGCCCGTCGAGATCGACGGCACGCACGATTACCTCACCGAGATCCATCCGCAGGCGCAGGCCTTTGTGCGCACGCTGGCCGACCGACTCACGCAGGGCGCGGCTTTTTTCCTGGACTACGGATTTCCGGAGTCTGAGTATTTCCATCCGCAACGCCACATGGGTACGCTGATGTGCCACCAAGGTCATCGCGCCGACCCCGATCCGCTGGCGGATGTGGGCCTCAAGGACATCACCGCGCATGTGGATTTCACCGGCGTGGCACTGGCCGCCCAAGAAGCGGGCCTGCCCACCCTGGGCTACACCAGCCAGGGGCGTTTCCTGCTCAATTGCGGTCTGGCCCAGGTGCTGGCCGAGGCGCCTCTGGCCGAGGCGCCTCTGGCCGAGCGCGTGGCGGGCCAGCGCCTGATGGCCGAACATGAGATGGGCGAGTTGTTCAAGGTCATCGCCTTTCACAAGGGGCCGGCCTGGGATGCCATTGGTTTCATCCATGGCGACCGCACGGCGAGGCTCTGAGACATGATTCGCTGGATCCTCGTGATTTTCCTGGCGCTGGTGCTTATCAGCTGGTTCTCGCCCTTTCTTCAGAAGATGGGATTTGGCAAGCTGCCGGGTGATTTGCGTTT
>JBIKUT010000134.1:0-6011 GCA_044347465.1 Ramlibacter sp. | reverse complement strand
GTTTGACAAGATCAACTTCCTGATGGATGCGACCGTCGGTTTCATCAACATCAACCAGAACAAGATCATCAAGATCTTCTCGGTGGCCAGCGTGGCGCTGCTGCCGCCGACGCTGGTGGCCAGCCTCTACGGCATGAACTTCAAGTACATGCCCGAACTGGAGTGGGCCGGTGGCTACCCCTTCGCCCTGGCCCTGATGGTGGCCAGCGCGCTGGGGCCGATGTGGTACTTCAGGAAGCGCGGCTGGCTAAGGTAATCCGCCGCGGCGCTCGACCTCAGGTAGACGCGAGCAAAGCCTGGACGATGGCCGCCGAATGCGGGCTGGCCACCGTTTCCACAAACTGCGTGAAGTCGCCGTGCGCGGTGTCGTCGGCGCGATCAGAGATGGTGCGCACCGCCGCATAGGCGATGCCGTAGTCGTGGCACACCTGGGCGATGGCGGCGCCCTCCATCTCCACGGCCAGCGCGTCGGGCAACTCGGCTTGTAGCGCCCGGGCCTCGGGCGTGGAGGAGACGAAGCGGTCGCCGCTGACGATCAGGCCGCGGTGCAAGCCTGCAGCAGGAAGGGCCTGTCGCACCGCGTCGGCCAGGCGCTGCGTGAGCACGGGGTCAGTGGCAAAGCGCGAGCGGCCATACAGCGGCACCTCGTGACGCGGAAAAATCGGCGAGGCATCCAGATCGTGCTGCAAGAAGGCTTCGGCCACGACCACATCACCCACGCGCACGCCGGGCCCGAGGCCACCGGCGACGCCGGTGAAGACGATCTCACGCACGCCGAAATGTTCGATGAGGGCCGTAGCGGTGGTGGCCGCCGCCACCTTGCCGATGCGACACAGCACCGCGATCACCTCTTGGCCATGCAGGTGGCCGCGCCAGAATTCGCGGCCGGCGACGACGGTCTTGCGTTCGTCGGGGAGCAGATCGAGCACCGCCGCCAGCTCCTGGTGCATGGCGGCGACGAGGGCCAGAGGCGCGGTCATCCGAGCGGGATCATGAGCGCCGGGGGCCTTGCGCCACACGCAGTGGGCGAGCGTGGGGGCTCACGTCTTCTCGCGAAGCTCGCGCCGCAGGATCTTGCCCACCGGGGTCTTGGGCAGCTCGGTGCGGAACTCCACGACCTTGGGCTGCTTGTAGCCGGTGAGGTTGGCACGGCAGTACTCGCGCACCTGGGCCTCGGTGAGGGCGGGATCCTTCTTGACGATGACGAGCTTGACGGCTTCGCCCGTCTTGTCGTCGGCCACGCCCACCACGGCGCATTCGAGCACGCCGGGCAACTGGGCGACCACGTCTTCGACTTCGTTGGGATAGACGTTAAAGCCCGAGACCAGGACCATGTCCTTCTTGCGGTCGACGATCTTGAAGTAGCCGCGTTCGTCCATGAAGCCGATGTCGCCGCTCTTGAAGTAGCCGTCGGCCGTCATGACCTTGGCGGTCTCGTCGGGCCGCTGCCAGTAGCCCGCCATGACCTGCGGGCCCTTGATGGCGATCTCGCCATGCTGACCCAGGGGCACGTCGTTGCCGGCGTCGTCCAAGATCTTCATGGCGGTAGACGGAATCGGCACGCCGATGGTGCCGCTAAATTCAGTGGCGGTCACCGGGTTGCAACTGGCCGAGGGCGAGGTCTCGGACAGGCCATAGCCTTCGCAGATCGGGCAGCCGGTTTTCTCCAGCCAGAGCTTGGCCACCGCGCTTTGCACCGCCATGCCACCCCCGACCGAGACCTTGAGGTTGCCCCAGTTGACCGTGTGAAAGTCGGGGTGGTTGGCCAGCCCGTTGAACAAGGTGCTGACTGCGGGAAAGCTGTGGAAGGTGTGCTTGGACAGCTCCTTGAGCACCGCTGGCAAATCGCGCGGGTTGGGAATCAGGATCAACTTGCCGCCGTAGCGCATGGACAGCATCATCCCCACGGTGAACGCGAAGATGTGATACAGCGGCAGCGCGCACACGCCAGTGGGCTGCTCGCTGGCGGGAATGCGCTTCATGACCGGCTCGTTCCAGACCTCGGACTGCAGCACGTTGGCAATGACGTTGCGATGCAAAAGCACCGCGCCCTTGGAGACGCCGGTGGTGCCGCCGGTGTATTGCAGCACCGCGATGTCATCGGCGCCCAGCGTGGGGCGCGCGAAGTCGGCGCGCTCGCCGCGCGCCAGCGCGTCGTTGAAACGCACGGCGCCCGGCAAGGAGAACGCGGGCACGAGCTTTTTCACGTTGCGCACCACGTAGTTGACGAGGGCGCCTTTGAGCAGACCCAGGCGATCGCCCATGGTGGCCAACACCACATGCTTGACGGGGGTGTTGGCGATGCACTTTTGCAAGGTGGCCGCGAAGTTTTCGATGATGACGATGGCCTTGGCGCCCGAGTCACGCAGTTGGTGCTCGAGCTCGCGCGGGGTGTACAGCGGGTTGACGTTGACCACCACGAAGCCGGCACGCAGGATGGCCGCCACGGCCACCGGGTACTGCGGCACGTTGGGCATCATGATGGCGACCCGGTCGCCCTTGGTCAGACCCAGGCTTTGCAGGTAGGCCGCCAGCGCGCGGCTCTGGGTGTCGGTCTGGCCGAAGGTGGTGTCCTTGCCCAAGAAGCTGTAGGCGCAGCGATCAGCGAACTTGCTAAAGCTGGCCTCCATCAGCTCGACGAGCGAGGCGTATTGCGTGGGGTCGATGTCGGCGGGCACGCCATCCGGGTAGGCGGACAGCCAAGGGCGGTCGGTCATAGTCTCCATCGCGCGGGGCTTTCTTTTCTTGGAAGGCCGAAATGCCTGAACAGGAGCTTACATGAAGCCCGTTGGCGCGATGCGCCTGGGGACATGCCCGAGCGCTGGGTGCGCCGCCGACAGGCAGGCGGCACCTTGTCCGACGTGGATGAGTCAGGCCTGGGCCAAAAACTGCCCCCATGGCACGACCGGCATCCCTCTCCCCCTGGCAGGATGGCCCCCAGGCCGCCAATGTGAGCTATCTGGGCGCAGCCCCTTGCCGACGCAAGTTCGGCTTGTTCTACCCCGAGGGCTTCGAAGACAACGCCTATGTGGTGGCCGAGCGCGCGCCAAAGGAGCGGGCCCACCTGGAATGGCAACGTGACCTGGGTCCGCGCGACTTTCGCCGCTTGCTGGCGCGCGGCGAGTACCGGCAGATTGCGGCACGGGCCCTGCAAGTGGAGTCACGCACCAACCTGCTGTTTTCCTTCGAGAAGATGGCCCTGCGCGACGCGTTGCGTCCGCCGGCCGGGGCGCGCCTGTTCGCGCACGAGCTCTACGCCTTTTTGTATGGCCGGGGCTCGGGTCGTCGCCGCTTTGAGGACTGGGTGCAGGCGGTGGGCGAGCTGCCCCGGCCGCGGGCCCGGGTGCAAAGCTGGCCGGTGGTGACGCTGTTCGGGTTTCTGGCCCGCCCCGACCGCCACCTGTTTCTCAAGCCGCGCGTGACGCGCCAGGCGGCGCGGGCCTATGGCTTTGACCTGACCTACCAAAGCACGCCGTGCTGGCCGGTGTACGAAAGCCTCCTGACGTTCGGCGCCATCATCCGACGCGACCTGGATCGCCATCCGGGCCTGCAGACGCGAGACCTGATCGATGTTCAGTCGTATATCTGGGTGCAGGGGGCCCCGGAGTACCCGTCTTGAGGGGCCCCTGCGGCACCCGCTCCAGGATCAGGACGCGAGCCACTGGCGCACTATGATTCGACCGAATGAGCGAACGTTGGAAACCCAGTGCCACCGTGGCCGCCATCATCGAGCAGGACGGCCGCTTTCTTCTGATCGAGGAACACACGCCTGAAGGCCTGCGCCTGAACAACCCGGCGGGCCACCTCGACCCCGGTGAATCGCCCGCACAGGGCTGCGCGCGCGAAGCGCTGGAAGAAACCGCCCACCCTTTTGAGCCCACCGCGCTGGTGGGCGTGTACCTCTCGCGCTTTCACCGGCACACGACCGGCGAGGACATCACCTACCTGCGCTTTGCCTTTTGCGGTCGCCTGGGTGCGCACGATCCCACGCGCACGCTAGACGATGGCATCGTGCGCACGGTGTGGATGACGCCCGAGGAGGTACGCGCCAGCGTGACGCGCCATCGCAGCCCCTTAGTGCTGCAATGCATGGAGGATTACCTGGCCGGTGTGCGCTACCCGCTGTCGGTGATTCACACCGATCCCGGCGTGACGGGCGCCTGACCGCGACGGCTGGAAAGGCGTCGCGCTGATTTGAGCCGCCACCGATAATCCCACTGTGGCCAAGCAACGCATCGTCGTCGGATTGAGCGGAGGGGTGGACTCCGCGGTAAGTGCCTACCTGCTCAAACAGCAGGGGCATGAGGTCATCGCGATCTTCATGAAGAACTGGGAAGACGACGACGACAGCGAATACTGTTCGTCCAACGTCGACTTCGTCGATGCCGCCAGCGTGGCCGACGTGCTGGGCATCGAGATCGAGCATGTGAACTTCGCGGCCGACTACAAGGACCGCGTGTTCGCCGAGTTCCTGCGCGAATACCAGGCGGGGCGCACGCCCAACCCCGATGTCTTGTGCAACGCCGAGATCAAGTTCAAGGCCTTCCTGGATCACGCGATGCGCCTAGGCGCCGACAAGATCGCCACTGGGCACTACGCCCGCGTGCGCGAGGGGGGCGGGCAGGTGCAATTGCTCAAAGGGCTGGACCCGGCCAAGGACCAAAGTTATTTCCTGCACCGCCTCCATCCCGCGCAGCTGGCCCGCACGCTGTTTCCGGTGGGCGAGTTGCACAAGACCGAGGTGCGCCGCATCGCCGCCGAGATCGGCCTGCCCAATGCGAAGAAAAAAGATTCGACTGGCATCTGCTTCATCGGCGAGCGGCCCTTTCGCGAATTTCTGGGCCGTTATCTGAGCAAAGAACCGGGCCCGATCAAGGACGAAACCGGTCGCACGATCGCCCGCCACGAAGGCCTGTCGTTCTACACCCTGGGCCAGCGCCAGGGCCTGGGCATCGGCGGGGTGAAGGCGCGCGGCGCGCAAAAAGGCGGCGGCGAGCACGCGCCCTGGTTCGTGGCGCGCAAGGACATCGAGAAAAACACGCTGTGGGTGGTGCAGGGGCATGAGCACCCCTGGCTGCTGTCATCGGCGCTCGAGGCCGACGACCTGAGCTGGGCTGCAGGCAGCGCGCCAGCGCCGGGACGCTACGCGGCCAAGACCCGCTATCGCCAGGCCGATGCGGCCTGCGACTTGCGCTACGACGCGGCAGGCCGCATGGGCCTGTCATTCGTCGAGCCGCAATGGGCGGTGACGCCCGGTCAGTCGGCGGTGCTCTATGACGGCGACGTCTGCCTGGGCGGCGGCGTCATTGCCTCGGCGCGCTAGCCAGCGGCGGCGCTGAGCGGCAGCGGCACGCGAAGCGGCAGGGAGAGGCGAAAGCCCCCCGCGCCCGGCGCCTGGCCCTCGACGGGAGACAACAACCCGCCGTGCGCCTGCGCAATCCGGGTGGCAATGGCCAGGCCCACGTCGATCCGCTCCGAGGACCGATCGGCCTGACGCGGTCCCTGCCCGCAGTGGCGCACCGTCAAATGCACCTCACGTTCCTGCGCTGACATCTCCACCCGCACCCAGGCAGACGTATCGGGCGCACGCATGGCCTGCACCTGCGTGAGCGCATTCGTGCACAGGATCAACAGCAGCTGCTGCAGCTGCGTGGGATTGGCATGCACCCCCGTGGGGGCCCGCGCCGGCGTCACCTCCAACGCCACCGCCTGGTCGCGAAACGACCCTTGCAGAATCGGCACGGTCTGCGCCACGAGCGCCCCCAGATCCAGGTCGCGGTGGTCACGGGCATCGTGGTGGGCCAGCAGGATTCGTAGCTGCTGCAGCAGCTGCTGCACGCGGTCGTTGCTGGCGTCGACCGCGTGCAAGGCCTTCATCACCTCGGCGTCGGTGCCGGCCTGGGCCAAGCGCACCAGCACCTCCTCCACATTGAGCTTGGTGGCGCACACGGGCTGACTCAGTTGGTGCGGCAGGTCCATCGCAAACCGCGCCAGATCGCTAGCGGTCTCGT
>JBIKUT010000133.1:0-6035 GCA_044347465.1 Ramlibacter sp. | reverse complement strand
GTCGCAGCTGGCGATGATCGAGTACTGCGGGCTGGTCGAGGTGTGCATCAGGTACGCCTCGTTGAACAGATGCCGATCGAGCTTGCGGTTTTGCGAGTCCTGCACCAGCACGTGGCTGGCCTGGCTGATGCCCGCTAGCAGCTTGTGGGTGGACTGCGTGGCAAAGGTCAGCGCCTCCTTGGGGCGCACGCGATGCTTGCCCATGGCGTGGTAGGAGCCGTAGAACGGATGGAAAGCCGCGTGCGGCAGCCAGGCCTCGTCAAAGTGCAGCGTGTCCACATAGCCATCGAGCATGCCCTTGATGGTCTCGGTGTTGTAAAGCACGCCGTCGTAGGTGGATTGCGTGAGCGTCATCACGCGCGGCTTGACCTTGTCGGCGTCCACGCCCGCCAGCAGCGGATTGGCGCGGATCTTGGCCTTGATCGCCTCGGGCGAGAACTCGCTTTGGGGGATGGGGCCGATGATGCCGAAGTGATTGCGCGTGGGCTTCATGAACACCGGGATCGCCCCGGTCATGATGATGGAGTGCAGGATGGACTTGTGGCAGTTGCGGTCAACCACCACCACGTCCCCCGGGGCCACTGTGTGGTGCCACACCATCTTGTTGGACGTGGAGGTGCCGTTGGTGACAAAAAAGCAATGATCGGCGTTGAAGATACGCGCGGCGTTGCGCTCAGATGCCGCCACCGGGCCGGTGTGATCGAGTAGCTGGCCCAGTTCGTCCACCGCATTGCACACGTCGGCGCGCAGCATGTTCTCGCCAAAGAACTGGTGGAACATCTGCCCGATCGGGCTCTTGAGAAACGCCACGCCACCCGAGTGGCCCGGGCAGTGCCAGGAGTAAGAGCCATCTTCAGCGTAATCGAGCAGCGCCTTGAAGAACGGCGGCTGCACGCCCTCCAGATAACTTTTCGCTTCACGAATGATGTGTCGGGCCACGAACTCGGGCGTGTCCTCGAACATGTGAATGAAGCCGTGCAACTCGCGCAGGATGTCGTTCGGCAGGTGACGCGACGTCTTGGTCTCGCCATAGATGTAGATCGGCACATCGGTGTTTTTGCGGCGCACTTCGGCGATGAAGCTGCGCAGGTTCACCACCGCCGGATCGAGATCCGGCCCCGGGGTGAACTCCTCGTCGTCGATCGAGAGGATGAAAGCGCTGGCGCGGCTTTGCTGCTGCGCGAACTGCGCCAGATCGCCGTAGCTGGTGACGCCCAGCACCTCAAAGCCCTCGGCCTCGATGGCCTGGGCCATCGCGCGGATGCCCAGGCCCGAGGAATTTTCGGAGCGGTAGTCTTCGTCGATGATGACGATGGGAAAGCGAAATTTCATGGGCAGGCCTTCGGGCGCGGGCGCAGTGGGGGGAAAAATCAGGACAGGCGCGAAGTGTATGCAAATCGCGTGACATTTCCTGCCCGCCGGGCCGTCCGACCGCAAATCGGCAGCCGCCACCCGCGCGATATGCTCGAGCCTGCTTGCGCAGCAGGCACTTCGAAAGGCCATGAGATGTCTCCGCGCTTTGCGCCCCTCTTTCGCGCCACGCTTTTTCTGTGGGCCTGCGCCCTCCCCTTGCTCGCCCACTCGGCCCCCGACGAGGTCGGGATGGGTCGCGACCAGGGCTACCCGGCCTGCGAGCCCGCCAATCAGCGCATGGAATGCCGAGTCGGTGCGTTCTCGGCCCCGCGCGGCCGGCGTGTGTCACGACCTGCCGAGGCACTGCCCCTGGAGCGGCACCCCGCCCCGCCCGAGTTGACCTTTCGCTGGGGGTTCCAACGCTTCACGCTCGATGAATACCTCGATCGCCAAAAGGCCACCGGTTTGCTGGTCTTGAAGGACGGTCAGATCGTCTACGAGAAGTATCAGTACGGCCGCACCGCCCCGATGGGTTTGCGCTCCTTCTCCATGGCCAAGACGGTCACCGCGCTGCTGGTGGGCATCGCCCACGACAAAGGCCTGATCGCCTCGCTGGACGACCGGGCCGACCGCTACTACCGGGCCATCGAGGGCACCCCCTACGGCAGCACCACGATCCGCAACCTTTTGCGCATGGGATCGGGCGTGACCTTCAGCGAGAACTACGGCTGGTCGCCGGACTCGGACCTGGTGCGCTTTTACCGGCGTGTCTTTGACGTTCAGGCCAATGGCGCGGAAAGCGGCTTTCGGCTCTTCGAGAAGCGAGACGCCGAGCAGGGCCGCCGATTCAACTACGCCACCATCGAGACGGAAGTGCTGGCGCGGGTGCTGACCCACGCCACCGGACGCAACATGTCCGACCTCACGCGCGAGTGGCTGTGGCACCCCATCGGCGCCGAGGGCGATGGCCACTGGATCGTGGCGCGCAGCGACAGTGTCGAGAACGCCGGCGGCGGCTATTACGCGACGCTGCGTGACTGGGCCCGCCTGGGCCTGCTCATGGCCAACGACGGCAAGGTGGGGGATCGCCAGGTGGTGCCTCGCCAGTTCCTGCTGGAGGCCACCGACCCGGCCTTGCAGCCCGCCGGCTTTACGCCGCGACAGGCCACACCCTTCTTCGGCTACGGCTACCAGACCTGGATCCTGCCGATGCGCGAACGCACCTTCGCTTTTCTGGGCATCTTCGGGCAGTCGATCGTGGTGCAACCCGCCTCGGGCATCGTGATCGTGCAGACCTCGGTCTACGACCGGCCCTCGGGCGACCCCATGGGCACCATGCGCACGGAGATGTGGCGGGGCGTGATCAACGCCCTGGGCGGCCGCGCCTCCGAGTGAGGGCCCCACGATTGGCGTGGCTACAACGGCCTTAGCACTTCGTTCCCTGCAGCGGGGCGCGCCATATTAAGCGCTTGGTATTCATTCGGGCTGAACGCCCCCTGGAGCGCGGGTCTTCTCGCTTGCCGCACGGGCCCGGGCTGCGTAGCCTAATCGTCCTTTTCCCTTTTTGGGAGCGCCCCATGGGCCCGATCAAGATTCTCGTCACCAGCCAGAAAGGCGGCGTCGGCAAAAGCACGCTGACCGCCAACCTCGCGGCGTATTTCGCCCAGTTTCAGCGGCGCCAGGTGGCGTTGATCGACTTCGATCATCAGGCTTCGTCCTATCACTGGATCGAGCGCGTGCCGGTGGCGGGTGTGACGCCCGTGATCTGCGATGTGGTGACCGAGCGCGACCCACAGCTGGCGGTGCTGAAGATGAAGCAGGCGCTGCGCGCGGCCGAACGCGTTTCCGACATCGTGTTTGCCGACCTGACCTGGGTCAACATCTTCCCGCAGTCGCTGCTGCTCGAATTTGATCTCGTGCTGGTGCCCACGTCCCTGTCCAAAGTCGAAATGGCCAGCACCATCGAGTTCGTCTCGCGCTTTGCCGGCGTGTTCAATGGGGCGGGCGAACGGCGCCCCCAACTGGCGCTGGTCCCCAGCCGCCTGCACCGCACCCAGGATTACCTGGACATCTTCAGCCAGACCAACTTCCCGGTGAAGTTCGGCCTGACCAGCCCGCTGCCCTTTGACCTGGACATCCAGTCCCTCTACGGCCAGGATTACATCTTCAACACCCCCAACCCGGAATGCCGCGAGCGCTTCTTCCAGATCGGCCACGAGATCGAGCGGACGCTGCAGGTCATCGACCGCAGCCGGGAGCAGGAAGAAACCGCGTCCAAGGTCACCCCCATCTGGCAGAACCCCAAGCGCCGCACCGGCCTAGGCGCCAGTGTCTTGGACAGCTTCGTCTTCGAACAGCGCAGCCGCGCCCGTCCCTCGCAGACGCTGCAGGCCCAGGCGCAGGCCCGCGTCCAGGCGCAGGCTGCCGCCAAGGCGGGCGCCTTCGAAAGCCTCATGGGCATGTTCCGTAAACGCATGTGAGCCGCAGCACCCGATGAAGCGATTCGACCCCTCCGTCGGCTGGATCGATCCGGCCAGCGATGACCCTGCGACGCCGGCGCCCTCGAGCGTCTACCACTTCAACCGCCAAGGCCAGCGACTGAACGTCACGCATGTGGAAGACGGTCCGACGGCGCCGACGCACAGCGCGCCCGCCGCTGACGAATCGACATCGCCTGCCGTGCAACGGATGCGCGAAGCGGCGCGGGCCCCACAGCGCCCCTTGCGTGCCCCGGCAGAAACCGCCGGCATGGTGCGCGAGCTGTTCGAGCGACTGGACGAGGCCGACCCCACCCAGGCCCTGATGGCGCGTGTGGCCGACAACCTCAAGACCCTGGATGACCTCGCGGTGCGCAAAGGTCAGCTCGAACGCGTGCTGACCGATATCGCCCAGGAGATGGAACACCTGCAGGCGCAGGTGCACGCCGACCTGGATGCCGCTCGCGACAGCGAGGACCGCAACCTCAAGCTGCGTCAATACCGTCGCGAGCTGCTGGACCAGCTGGCGCAGCGCCTGCCTGCGGCCGGCACCCCCTGATCGGAGCCGGTGCATGAAGCGCAAATGGCTGTTGTTCTACCTGGCCAACTGGTATGCCTTCGCGGTGAGCGGCGCTCTGATGGCCCTGCAGCATCCCTCGGGCACCTGGCTGGCCGATCTGCCCTGGGCTTTCTGGGGGACGGAGATTGCGCAGGCGTTGGCCGGCGGCGAATCGGTGTCGGGCGGCGCCCTCTGGATCCTACTGGGGGCCAGCCTGGCCGCTCTGGGCGTGGTCGCCTCCTTGGTAATCAGCCTGTCGTGGATGGCCGACCAGGATCAGGCCCGCAAGCCGCAGGCCTTGTCTCAGGCACCCGATCCTCAGGCTGCGACCTCTGAGGCACCCCTGACCCCGCGGGCGCAGGAAGCCGTCGATCTGGTGGAAGACCCTCGCTTGCGGTCGCTGATTCAGCAGCTCAACACACGACTGGGCTGAACACCCGCACACTTGCGACTTTCGGCTCTCCAACTCTTGGACGGACACATCATGATGGACAGAAGACGTTTCCTGGGCACGACGGTGGCGAGCGCGAGCGCCCTGGCGTTCGGCTCGGTCTGGTCGCAGGCCACCCCCAGCCTGGGTGCGCCCGCGGCGCCGGCGGTGGGTTTTCGCCGCATGAAGCTGGGCGCGATGGAGATCATCGCGATCAACGACGGCGCGCTGCGCCGGCCCCTGGGCGACGAGTTCGTCACCAACACCCCTCTGGACCAGGTCAAGGCGGCCCTGGCCGCTCAAGGCCTGCCCACCGAGTACGTGGACATCCCCTTCACGCCTTTCCTGGTGGTGAGCGGTAACCGCCGCGTTCTGATGGACGTGGGCTTTGCCGACAACGGCCCGCCCACCACCGGCCGACTGCGCGCCAACATGGAAGCCGCCGGCTACAAGCCGGAGGACATCACCGACGTGGTGATCAGCCATTTCCACGGCGACCACATCAGCGGTCTGCGCGCCAAGGACGGATCGCTCGTCTTCCCGCGCGCCAAGGTGCATGTGCCGGTGCCTGAGCATGCGTTCTGGCTGGATGACGCGAAGATGAATGCGGCGCCTGCGGCCGCACGCGGCAACTTCATGAACGCGCGGCGCGTGTTCAACAACTACCCCGCCGAGCAGCTGGTGCGCTTCGAGCCGGGCGCCACGATCGCCCCCGGCATCACCTCGAATGCCGCCTTCGGCCACTCGCCGGGCATGTGCGTGTTCCAGGTGACGTCCGAGGGCCAGAACTTCCACTACGTGGCCGATGTGACCAACGTGCCCTCGCTGTTTGCCCGCTCGCCCGATTGGTCGGTCACCTTCGACATGGACCCGAACATGGCCCGCGCCACGCGCCGGCGCGTGTTTGACGCCATGGTCAAGGACCGCGCACTGACCGGGGGCTTTCACTTCCCCTTCCCCGCCATCGGCACGATGGAAAACGCGGGCAACGGCTACCAGTTCAAGCCGCTGGCCTGACGCTATCATTTGACGATGCAGACCCTGCGAAGCGCCAAGACCATTGCCTGCCTCGTGCTGGCCTGGTGGGTGTTGTTTCTCGGGGCTGCGATCGCCTCCCCCAGCATCCAACCGGTCAGCGTGCAGATGATCTGCGCGGCTGGGGGCGGCATGAAAATGGTCGACACCAGCGCTGAGGGTGGCGTCACGAAACCGGGCG
>JBIKUT010000132.1:0-6044 GCA_044347465.1 Ramlibacter sp. | reverse complement strand
GTGATGTAGTCAGCGTGCCGCTGGACCCAGCGATGGGTCACGAACAAAAAGGCACGCGGCCGGGGCTGGTACTGACCCCAAAGGAATTCAATCGGCTGGGCGACGTGCTAGTCGCCCCGATCACCCAGGGCGGTGACTACGCGCGCTACGCCGGCTTTGCGGTCAGCCTCACCGGTACGGGCTGCAAAACCCAAGGAGTCGCACTCGTCAACAAGATCCGAATGCTCGATCTTGCAGCGCGCAAGGCCCGCAAGATCGAACGCGTGCCCCAGGTCGTACTGGACGATGCGCTGGGGCGTTTGGGCGCCTTGCTAGGCCTCTAACCTCAGGCGTTCGGGTCGGACAGCACCTCGGACAGCATCACGCGGCGGCCTTCACGGGCCGAGATGATGCCCGCGCGGATCACGCCGAGCGAACGGGTGGCATAGTCGCCCCCGGTCTCAGGGGTCCCTTGGCCGCGCACGGCCAGCGCGAACTCGTCGAGTTCATCGACAAAGGTGTCGTTCTTGACGAAGGGCACGGACTCGGCTTTTTCGGTGCCACGCTTGATGAAGCGCAGGCCGCCCTGCAGGTCGAAGAAAGCGCTGGCTTCCTTGCCGTAGATGTTCATCACGTAGTTCTCGGTGGCCGATGCGTAGCTGGCATTGACGGTCGAGAGCGCGCCATTTTCGTGCTGCAGCATCAGCGAGGCCACGTCGGGGTTGTCACCCGGCAAGACCAGCTGCGCGGCCTGCCCGCTGACGGCCACGATCGGGCCCATCAGGTACTCGAGCACGTCGACGTAGTGCACGCCAATCTGCAGCATCACGCCGCCGGGCATCCCTTCGGCCTGGTAGCGCCAGGAGCTCAGGTCGATCTTGCCCAGGCGGTCGCGGCTGATGTTGGCCTCTGCGTTGACCAGCTTGCCAAACACGCCCGCGTCGATCTGCTTCTTGATCCAGCGAAACTGCGACTCGCGCCGACGCTGATAGCCCAAGGCCAGCACCACGCCGGCCTTCTCGCAGGCCTCGGTGATCGCGCGGCCTTCTGCCAGGGTGTTGGCGATCGGCTTGTCCAGGAACACATGCTTGCCGGCTTCAGCGGCCTGGCGGGTGCTCTCCAGGTGCACGTTGTTGGGCGTGGTGTTGATGATGGCGTCGATCGACGGATCGGCCAGGATCGCTTCGTAGCTGGCCGCTGCGGTGCAACTGTATTTGGTCGCAAAGGCCGCACGCTTTTCCTCGGAGCGCGTGTAGCAGGAGCGAATCACGAACTTGTCCGAACGCAGCATGGCGTCGGCCAGCACATCGGACCACCAGCCCATTCCCAGGCAGGCCACATTGATTGGTTTGAAAGACATCAGGTACTTCTCGGGTTAGGGGTTGGCATTCGGGTTCGGGGGGGGTTCAGCAGGCGGCTCGCGTCAGGCACGCAGGGCCGTCAGCACTTCATCCAGCATCTTCTTGGCATCGCCAAAGAGCATGCGGTTGTTGTCTTTGTAGAACAGCGGGTTGTCCACGCCGGCATAGCCGCTGGCCATGGAGCGCTTCATCACGATGCTGGTGCGGGCCTTCCACACCTCGAGCACCGGCATGCCCGCGATGGGGCTGGTGGGATCGTCTTGCGCGGCCGGGTTCACGATGTCGTTGGCGCCGATCACGATGGCCACATCGGTGTCGGGGAAGTCCTCGTTGAGTTCATCCATTTCAAACACGATGTCGTAGGGCACTTTGGCCTCGGCCAAGAGCACGTTCATGTGGCCCGGCATGCGCCCGGCCACCGGGTGGATGCCAAAGCGCACGTTCACGCCTTTTTCGCGCAGCGTGCGGGTGATCTCGAACACGGTGTGCTGGGCTTGCGCCACGGCCATGCCGTAGCCCGGCACGATGATCACGTTCTTGGCGTCGCGCAGCATCTCGGCGGTCTCGCCGGCCAAGATGGGGCTCACCTCGCCAACCGGCTCGGCCGCAGCGCCGTCCGCCTTGGGCGCGGCGGCGGTCGAGCCGAAGCCCCCCGCGATCACGCTGATGAAGCTGCGGTTCATGGCGTTGCACATGATGTACGACAAGATGGCGCCCGAAGAGCCCACCAGCGCGCCGGTGACGATCAGGAGGTCGTTGCTCAGCATGAAGCCAGTGGCCGCTGCGGCCCAGCCGGAATAGCTATTGAGCATGGACACCACCACCGGCATGTCGGCGCCGCCAATGGCCATGACCATGTGGATGCCGAACAGCAAAGCGATGACCGTCATGATGGCCAGGGGCACCATGCCGGCTTCGATGGTCTCGGCTTGCAAGAACATGCGGCCGAAATAAATGACCGCGAGCAGACCCACCAGGTTGATCCAGTGGCGGGCAGGCAGCAACAAGGGGCTGCCGCCGATGCGGCCGGAGAGTTTGCCGAAAGCGGCCACCGAGCCCGAGAACGTCACCGCACCGATGAAGATGCCGATGTAGATCTCCATCGCGTGGATGGCGTGCGCAGCGCCCTCAAAGCCTTTCGTGGCTTCAGGATCCACAAAAGTCGCATAACCCACCATCACCGCGGCCATGCCCACCATGCTGTGCATCAGCGCCACGAGTTCGGGCATTTGCGTCATTTGCACGGCGCGAGCGGCGTACAGGCCAATGGCCCCGCCAACGACCATCGTGCCGACGATCCACGGGATGCCCGCGCTCGTCACTTGCGGACCCAGCACCGTGGCCGCAACAGCCAGGGCCATGCCCAGCATGCCGTAGAGGTTGCCCCGGCGGGCGGTTTCCTGGTTGGACAAGCCGCCCAGGCTGAGGATGAAGAGGATGGTCGCGCCGATGTAGGCGACCGTGGCCAGACTTGCAGACATTCAGTGCCTCTCTCTTCTTATTTGCGGAACATGGCCAGCATGCGCTGGGTGACGGCAAAACCGCCGAACATATTGATGGCGGTCAGCACCAGAGCCACCGAGGCCAGGATGATGATCAGCGTGTTGGGGCGATCGGCCGAATTGGCGAGCGGCGAGATTTGCACCAAGGCGCCAATGGCGATGATGGAGCTGATGGCGTTGGTCACGCTCATGAGCGGCGTGTGCAAGGCGGGCTTGACGTTCCACACCACCATGTAGCCCACGAAGCAGGCCAACACGAAGACGGTGAAGTGCGACAAGAACGCGGCGGGCGCGTAGGCCCCCACCAGCACAAACAGCACCGCCGCGACAGCCGCCACGACGAGCAGCTTGCCCACGGGCATGGGGCCGGAAGGCTCGCCATGGCCATGGCCTTTTTTGGCAGCCGGTGCCGCAGCGGGCGCAGCGGCGGGCTTGGGGGCTGCAGCCAAGGCAGGCGCGGGCCAGGTGATCTCGCCGTTCTTGACCACCGTCAGGCCGCGAATGGCGTCGTCTTCCATGTTGACGTTGATGACCCCGTCCTTGGTCTTGCACAGCTCCTCGGTCAGGCGGAACAGGTTGGTGCCATAGAGCGTGGACGACTGGCGTGCCATGCGCGAGGCCAGGTCGGTGTAGCCGATGATCGTCACACCGTGCTTGACCACGGCCTTGCCGGGCTCGGTCAGTTCGCAGTTGCCGCCCTGCTCGGCGGCCATGTCCACGATGACGCTGCCGGGCTTCATGCTTTTCACCATGTCGGCGGTGATCAGCTTGGGAGCCGGTTTGCCGGGAATGAGCGCGGTGGTGACGATGATGTCCACCTCGCGGGCCTGCTGCGCGTACATCGCGCGCTGCGCGGCCTGGAAGCCCTCGCTCATGACCTTGGCATAGCCGCCGCCGCCCGAGCCTTCTTCTTCGTAGTCCACCTTGACGAATTCACCGCCCAGCGACACGACCTGGTCGGCCACTTCGGCGCGGGTGTCGTTGGCGCGCACGATGGCGCCCAAGCTGGCGGCCGCGCCGATGGCGGCCAGACCGGCCACACCGGCACCGGCGATGAACACCTTGGCGGGCGGCACTTTGCCTGCGGCCGTGATCTGGCCGTTGAAGAAGCGGCCAAAGGCGTTGGCTGCCTCGACCACCGCGCGGTAGCCGCTGACACCGGCCATGGAGGTCAGTGCGTCCATCTTCTGGGCGCGACTGAGCGTGCGGGGCAAGGCGTCAATCGACAGCGCCGTGACCTTCTTGGCCACCAGCTGCTGCATCAACTCGGGGTTTTGCGCGGGCCACAAGAAACCGATCAGCGTCTGGCCTTCGTGCATCAGGGCCACTTCGTCGGCGGTGGGGGCACGCACCTTGAAGACGATGTCACTGCCACTCCACAGCGCCGCGGCGCTGGGCGCGATCGTGGCACCGGCTTCGACATAGGCCGCATCGGACAGGTCGGCCAGATCGCCCGCGCCTTGTTCCACGACCACGGCAAAACCGAGCTTGACCAACTTGGCCACGGCATCGGGGACGGTGGCGACCCGTTTTTCACCGGGGAAGATCTCGCGCGGCACGCCAATGCGCTGCGGGGTGGCAGCACCAGCGCCGGGGGTAGGAGTCGATGAAGGAGAAGTCATGGGGTACGGGTTGAGTACGGGTTACGTCATGAAATCGGAAGCAGGCTCAGGAGTGGGCCGGTCCGCGCAGGAAATCGAAATCACAGCCACCATCGGCCTGCAGCACGTGGTCTTGGTACAGCTTGGCGTAGCCACGCTCGGCCAGCGGGGGCGACGCCGGCAAGGCGGCGCGCCGGCGTGCCAGTTCGGCCTCGTCGACCAGCAGGTCCACACGGCGCTCTTTCACCGACAAGCGGATGCGATCGCCCGTGCGCACCAGCGCCAAGGGGCCACCGGCTGCGGCTTCGGGCGTCACGTGCAGCACGATGGTGCCGAAGGCGGTGCCGCTCATACGGGCATCCGAGATGCGCACCATGTCCTTCACACCGGCAGCCGCCAGTTTCTTCGGGATCGGCAGGTAGCCGGCCTCGGGCATGCCGCTGCTGCTGGTGGGGCCGGCGTTTTGCAACACCATGATGTCGTCGGCCTGGATGTCCAGATTCGGGTCGTCGACGCGCTCGGACAGGTCCTGCAGCGAGCTGAACACCACGGCGCGGGCCTCTTTCTCAAACAAGGTCTTGTCGGCCGCCGAGCGCTTGAGGATCGCGCCGCCGGGGGCCAGGGAGCCAAACAGCGCCACCAAGCCGCCCACCGGCTCGATCGGTTCGGAGGCCTTGCGCACCACGCGGTGGTCGGCCCAAGCGCCCTCCTCGGCAGCCAGACGCTCGCCCAGGGTTTCGCCGGTGACCGTCATCGTGTCCAGGTGCAGCAGGGGCTTGAGCTCGCGCAGCAAGGCGCTCATGCCACCGGCCGCATAGAAGTCTTCCATGTAGTTCTCGCCGGTCGGCTTGAGGTCAACCAGCACCGGCGTGGTGTCACTGAGTTCGTTGAGCACCTTCAGCGAAACGGGAATGCCCAGGCGGCCCGCCACGGCGGTCAGGTGGATGATCGCGTTGGTGCTGCCGCCCAGCGCCAGCAAGACGCGCAGCGCGTTGTGCACCGACTTGACGGTGATGACCTGGCTGGGTCGGATGGGGTTGTGAATCAGCTGGACGGCCTGCGCGCCACTGGCCTCGGCCGCGCGCAGCCGGTCGGCGTGCACTGCGGGGATGGCCGCCGTGCCGGGCAGCGACATGCCCAGGGCTTCAGCGATACAGGCCATGGTGCTGGCGGTGCCCATTACCGCGCAGGTGCCGGCGGTGGTGGCCAGCCGGCCCTCGACCACGTCGATGGTCTTGCGGTCGATCTTGCCGGCGCGGTAGCTGCCCCAGAAACGGCGGCAGTCGGTGCACGCGCCCAGGCGCTCGCCCTCGTGGCGGCCCGTCATCATGGGTCCGGTGACCAGCTGAATGGCGGGCACGTTGGCTGCAGCCGCTCCCATCAACTGGGCGGGCACGGTCTTGTCGCAGCCCCCAATCAGCACCACCGAGTCCATGGGCTGCGCGCGCACCATTTCCTCGACGTCCATGCTCATGAGGTTGCGAAACATCAGGCTGGTCGGATTGAGGAACACCTCGCCCAGCGAGATGGTCGGAAACTCGATCGGCAAGCCACCCGCGGCCAGCACGCCACGCTTGACCGCCTCAACCAGCTCGGGCATG
>JBIKUT010000131.1:0-6070 GCA_044347465.1 Ramlibacter sp. | reverse complement strand
GGCTGCGTCAGGTCGCTGCCGCTATGGGCTTCGCGTATTCAGAGACGGCGCACTGACCCTAGGTGCGCACTGCCTCGGGACAGGTGCACCTCGGGACAAACCCCAGTTTTGCCAACAATTTTGTTGACAACCTTGGCTCTGCAGTTTCAACTGAGTTGTCAAAGTTGAGCTGAACCCACCTGATGCCCGCCGCCCGAGCCAAACCGGAGCGCCCCGATATTTCCGGAGTGCTGAGGTCTCGCATTGCGGCGCAGGCGCTACCGCCCGGCTCCAAGCTCGCAGAGACCGATCTGGCCCAGGAGTTCGACGTGCCCCGAAGCCGGGTGCGCGAGGCCCTGGCCGTGCTGGAGCAGAGGGGGCTGGTCGAGCGGATTCCCAACCGGGGGGCCGTGGTGATCCGCCTCGAACCCGCGCTGGTGGGTAGCCTCTACGAGGTGCGGGAGGTGCTCGAAGGCGCCTGTGTCCGTCTGGCCACCCTCCATGCGCCCAGCGCCCAGTGGGCGCGCTGGCTGACGCACTTTCAGGGGCCGATGGTCGAACACGTGAGCGCCGGTCGACTGGACGAATACATCCAGGGCTATGAGGGCTTCCGCGCTGAAGTCATTGAAGCCTGCCGCAACCCGGTGCTGCAGCAGATGCTGGACAGCATCCTGGAGCGCACCCAGACGGTGATACGCCGCATCATCATCCTGCCCGGCCGGGCTGCCCTCGGACTGGCGCAGCACACGGCCGTACTCGAGGCCATGGTGGCAGGCCAGCCGGATCGGGCGGAGCAGTTGCGTCGCGAAAACATGCGCAGCGCCCGCGAGTTCTTCGACCGCTACCAGAAATACATCCTCTGAGGTCCAACGTGCCGACCGACAAACCTTTGGCAGATACGCCGCCGGCCGCTCAAGGGCCGCTGGCGGGACTGCGCGTGCTGGAGATGGGATCGACGGTGGCCGGTCCGTTTTGCGGGCGCCTGCTGGCCGACTTTGGTGCCGAGGTGGTCAAGATCGAGGACCCGGCCGGCGATCCCGTGCGCACCATGGGCAAGCGGTTTCATGGCAAGTCGCTCTACGCCGCCAGCATCTTTCGCAACAAGGCGCTGCTCGCCCTGGACTTGCGGCAGACCCGCGGTCGCGAGGTGGCGCGGGCGCTGGCGCTGCAGGCCGATATCCTGATCGAGAACTTCCGGCCTGGCTCGATGGAGAGTTGGGGTCTGGGTTACGAGGCGCTCAGCGCCGTGCATCCGGGTCTGGTCATGGTGCGCATCAGCGGCTTCGGGCAGGACGGCCCTTACAGCCAACGTGCAGGCTACGGCGTCATCGGGGAAGCCCTGAGTGGCCTGCGCCATTTGACGGGGGATCCCGACCGGCCGCCTGCCCGGGTGGCGGTCTCGATGACGGACTACATCACCGGTCTGTATGCGGCCTTCGGCGCCACGATGGCGATTTTCGCGCGCACTCGCACGGGCCGCGGGCAGGTGGTGGATGCCGCCTTGTACGAGAGCGCCTTCAGCTTCATGGAGCCGTGGATCCCGGCCTTCGAGAAGACCGGCTTCGTGGCCAACCGCTGCGGCTCGCGCCTGCCGGAATCGACGCCGAACAACCTGTATTCCACGCAGGACGGGCAGTTCATTCACATCACGGCCATGGGCGATGCGGTGTTTCGCCGATTGGCCCAGGCCATGGCGCAGCCGGGGCTGGCTGACGATCCACGATTTGCACGGGCGACGGATCGCTCGGCCCATGCCGACGAGATCGACGACCTGATCGCCCGATGGACGCGCTCGCATCCCCTGGTGCACCTGGAGCAGGTGCTCGAGCGCGCCGCTGTCCCCGCGATGCGCATCTTCACCATCGCCGATATCTTTGCCGACCCCCACTACCGTGCGCGCGGCACCATCGTGCACGCACCCGACGAAGACCTGGGGACCGTGGCCATGGCGCAGGTCGCACCCCGGCTGTCCGAGACCCCGGGCGAGGTGCGCCACGCGGGCCGACATCTGGGACAAGACTCGCGCCACGTGCTGCAGCAGTGGCTTTCAATGGACCCCGCGACCCTGGACGCTTTGCAGCGCGAGGGTGTGGTGATGGACGCTGCGTCGCGGGGTGACGCGCAAGAGGAGATTTCATGAGTGCGACCCCCGAGAACCCGGCCGCGCAGCGACAGGCCCAGCTCGATGCTGATTTCGAGCAACGCCAGGCGCATGCCATGGCCATGGGCGGTAGCCGCAAACTCGATCGGCGCCGGGAGCAGGGCGTGCTCAATGCCCGCGAGCGCATCGACCGCCTGTTTGATGCGGGTTCGTTCATCGAGTCGGGCCTGTTTGCCACGTCGGCGGTTCCTGCCGACAGCGCCAACACGCCCACCGACGGCAAGCTGGCCGGTTTTGGCCGGATCCAGGGGCGCGAGTCGGCCGCAGTGGCCAATGACTTCACGATCATGGGCGCCTCCAGCGGCGCGACCAACGGCCGCAAGATCGGCCACATCAAGCGGGTGGCTACGCAAAGAGGGCTGCCGCTGGTGTTTCTGGGCGAGTCCTCGGGAGCCCGCATGCCTGATCACATGGGCTCGCGCGGCATGGGGCTGCTGCTGGGAAATGACGGGGCCCAGTACCAGCGCCTGAGGGAGATCCCCTGGGCCTCGGCGACCCTGGGGCTGTCCTACGGGTCGTCCTCGTGGTACTCCGTGATGTCGGACTTCCATGTGATGCGCAAGGGCGCGGTGCTGGCTGTGTCCAGCTCGCTGCTGGCGTCGATGGCGGTGAAGGAAGACGTGGATCCCCAGGAACTGGGCGGCTGGAAACTGCATGCCGAGGTCACGGGCTTCGCCGACATGGTCGTGGACACCGACGAGGAGGCCATCGACGCGATCAAGCGATTCCTGTCTTACCTGCCTGGCCATCACCAGGAGGCGCCGCCGGTGGCGAGCGTGCCGGCGGGCTCGGGGCAGGGGATGGCGGATATCTTGAAGCTGCTGCCGGCCAGCCGGTCGCAGGTGTATGACGTGCGCCAGATCATTCGCACGCTGGTGGACACGGACAGCTTCTTCGAGCTGAAGGCGCGTTTCGGCCGGGTCGGTGTGACGGGCCTGGCCCGGCTGGGCGGGCGTACCGTGGGCATCGTGGCCAACAACCCCCTCTACAAGGGCGGCGCCTTAGACACGGACGCCTGCGAAAAGATCACCAGCTTCCTGGTGTTGTGCGACTCGTTCAACATCCCGATCGTGATGCTGGTGGATACACCCGGCTTCGTGATCGGTACCGAGGCCGAGCGGCGGCGGGCCCCGGGCAAGATCATGAACTTCATGAACGCGCTGTCGCTGGTGACGGTGCCCAAGCTGTCGCTGGTGTTGCGCAAGAGCTATGGCCAGGCTTACCTGAACATGGGCGGTGGTCGCAACAGCGACGAGTTTGCCGGCTGGCCCACCGCCGAGATCAGCTTCATGGATCCGCAGTTCGCCGTCAAGGTGGTGCATGGCCTGTCGCCCGGCGAACCCGGCTTCGATTCGGCGCAGGCCGAGATGGACAAGGCCAGTTCGGTCTGGGACATCGCCTCGGTGTACGCGATGCAGTCCGTGGTGCGGCCGCAGGACTCGCGCGATTACTTGATCCGAATGCTGGAGGTGCACGAGCTGCGCCTGACCCGCGGCGTGGGCAAGCACCTGATGCAGGCCTGGCCCACCAGTTATTGATGACCCGAACTTTTTTGACTTGATTACGCGCGAAAGGATGTTGACATGGCTGCGACCAAACTGCTCTCTGAGGTCACCGGGTCGGTGTGGGAAATCACCGCCCAGGTGGGGCAGAAGCTGGCCCCGGGCGACACGGTGATGGTGCTGGAGTCCATGAAGATGGAGATTCCGGTGCTCTGTGAAGACGGCGGCACGCTCACCGAGATTCTGGTGGCCAAGGGCGATTCCGTGGCCGAGGGCCAGCCCTTGGCTGTGGTCGCGTCATGAGCGAGACCCTGCCGCCGCCCGGGGAAGGACCCTGGGCCGACGCGCTGCAGGAGCTGGCGCAGCGGCGCACCGCGGCGCAGGCACTTGGCGGGCCCGCCGCCGTGGACAAGCACCATGCGCAGGGGCGCCTGACCATTCGCGAACGGATCCAGGGCCTCGTGGATGAGGGATCGTTCAGCGAGGTGGGTACGCTCACGGGCGCGGGACGCTACGAGTCGGGGAAGCTCGCGGGCGTCACGCCGGCGCCCTACGTGATGGGCCTGGCCGAGATCGACGGCCGGCCCGTGGCGATCGGTGGCGAGGACTTCACGGTCCGCGGTGGCACCAGCTGGAGCGGCGACCGCAAGAAGGGCGGGCAGGGCGGATTCGTGGAGGATCTGGCCCACCACTACCGCATGCCGCTGGTGTGCCTGATCGATGGGGCCGGCGGCAGCGTGACCTCGATCACGCGGCGCGGCCACTCGGTGTTTCCGGGGGTGCATGGCTTCGAACGCTCGGTGCAGCTGCTCGGCGAGGTGCCGGTGGTGTGCGCCGTGGTGGGAACGGCGGCGGGCGGACCCGCGGGACGGGCCATCCTGTCGCACTGGTCGGTCATGGTCCAGGACACGAGCCACGTCTTCGCGGCAGGTCCGCCTGTCGTCGAGCGCTCCCTGGGTCAGAAGGTGACCAAAGAGGAGCTGGGCGGGCCGGCGATGGCGGTCGAGACCGCAGGAACGATCGACAACGTGGCGGCCAGCGAGCAGCAGTGCTTCGAGCAGGTGAAGCGCTTCCTGTCGTACATGCCCCGTAACGTCTGGGAACTGCCCCCACGCGGGCCGCGTACCGACCCGCCGGACCGTCGGGATGAGGCCCTGCGCGGCATCGTTCCGGAAAACCGGCGCCGGCCCTATGACATGCGGCGACTGATCCGCGGCGTGGTCGACCAGGATTCCGTGTTCGAGATCCAGCCGACCTTTGGCAAGGCCCTGATCACCTGCCTGGCGCGCATGGACGGCTACGTCGTGGGCATCATCGCCAACAACCCGATGGTCAATGGCGGCGCCATGGACGTGAAGGCCGCACGCAAGCAGACCCACTTCATCGAGCTGTGCGACACCTTCCATATCCCCCTGGTCTTCCTGGTGGATGTGCCTGGCTTTCTGGTGGGCAAGGAGGCTGAGGCGGTCGCCACGCTGCGCGAGGGCATGCGCAGCGTGTACGTGGGCCTGCAGGCGACGGTGCCGATCTTCACGGTCGTGGTCCGCAAGTGCTATGGCATGGCGGGGATGGGAACGACCGACAAGAATGGCCTGGACTTCAAGGTGGCCTGGCCCTCGGCTGAATGGGGATCGCTGCCGATCGAAGGCGGGGTGGCTGCGGCCTTCCGGCGGGAGATCGAGGTTGCGGAAGACCCTAAGGCGCGCGAAGCCGAGATTGAGGCAGAGTTGCGCTCAGCGGCTTCACCCTTCCGGACTGCCGAGGCGTTCGGGGTGGAAGAAATCATCGATCCCCGGGAAACCCGGCCGCTGCTGTGTCGGTTTATCGCAGCGGCCCAAGGAAAGATGCAGACCCTGCTCGGGCCCAAGGCCAGGGCCGGCGTGCGTCCCTGACCAATAACGAAGGAGACAACCATGAAACTGACCGTTTGCAAGCGCTGGGCCTCGGCCCTGATCCTGGGAGCTTGGGCCTTGAGCGCCTCGGCGGAAGTGGCCGAAGTCAAGATGATGAGCCAGTACGGCATCGGCTACATGCAGCTGACCGTGATGAAGGCCGAGAAGCTGGTGGAAAAGCACCTGGCCCGCAATGGCCTGCCCAACTCGAAGGTGACCTGGGCCACCATGGGTGCCGGGGCCGCCGCGAACGATGCACTGCTCTCGGGCCAGCTGCACATGGCCGCTGGCGGCACGGGCCCGGCCATGATTCTGTGGGACCGCACGCGGGGCAACATGGATGTGCGTGGCGTGGCCGCGCTGTCCTCCATGCCCAACCTGCTGGTCACACGCAACCCGAACATCAAGTCGATCAAGGACTTCACCGAGAAGGACCGCATCGCCATGGCCGGTGCCGGCTCGTCGGTGCAGACCACCTACCTGCAGATGGCCGCAGCGCGCGAGTTCGGCATCGACAACTTCAAGAAGCTCAACCC
>JBIKUT010000130.1:0-6073 GCA_044347465.1 Ramlibacter sp. | reverse complement strand
TTGGTGACCGGAAAGCGTGGGTCATGGCCGAACTTGTCCAGGGCCTTGACCTTGAAGCCGCGCGCACGCAGGTGTTTGAACAGCACGCCGTAGGTGGCGGCCGGAAAGCTGTTGCCGTGGGAGAAGACCAGCAGGCTCAAATGAGCTTGTCCTCGGGCCGCGTGATCTTGCGTAAGGGCTGGCTGCGTTCGTCTTGCACGCGCAGGGGCGTGTCGGTGGGCGTGCCACTGTCCCAGACCGGATCGTCCAGGCTGTCAAAGACCTCGCGTAGCTTCTGGCCCCAGGTGGCGTGCAGCATGCGGTAGTAGGGGTTGTCGGTGCCGATGCAGGCCATCTTGTCGGTTTGGAGCCGGCCGGCCTCATAGACCACGAGGTCCAGGGGCGTGCCCACCGAGAGGTTGGACTTCATGGTGGAGTCCATGGACACCAGCGCGCACTTGGCGGCCTCGTCCAGGGGCGTGTCGGGCGTGAGGACGCGATCGAGCACCGGCTTGCCGTACTTGGATTCGCCGATCTGGAAATAGGGCGATTCGGCGGTGGCCTCGATGAAGTTGCCTGCGGAATAGACGTTGAACAGGCGCATGCCCTCACCCGCGATCTGGCCGCCGAAGACCAGGGAGACGTTGAACTCCACACCGGCGTGCTTGAGGGATTCGGCGTCGCGGTCGTACACGCGGCGCACGGCCTGACCGAGTACGCGCGCAGCATCGAACATGCTCTTGGCGTTCCAGATGGTGATGGGGTCGCCGCCCTCGTGGTTCTTCAATTGTTCGACCTGCAGGATCTCGCGCACCGATTGCGAGATCGACAAATTGCCCGCCGAGAGCAGCACCATGAAGCGATCGCCCGGGCGCTCGTACACGATCATCTTGCGGAAGGTGCTGATATGGTCCACGCCCGCATTGGTGCGTGAGTCGGACAGGAACACCAGGCCTGCCTTGAGCTTGATGCCGACGCAGTAGGTCATGACTTGTTCTTCAGTTTCTTCAGTTGATAGAGCGCGTCGAGGGCGTCGCGCGGGCTCAGGGCATCGGGATCCAGGGCATCGAGGGCCGCTTCGACCGCGCTGGCGGGGGTCTGTGGCGGCTCGGGCGGGGGTGCGAACAAGTCTACCTGCTCGCGTGCCTGTGTCTGCTGCGCCTCCAGCGATGTCAGAGCGTGACGGGCGTGATTGACCACGGCGGCCGGCATGCCGGCCAGGCGCGCCACCTGGATGCCGTAGCTGCGGCTGGCGGGCCCCGGTTGCAACTCGTGCAGGAAGACGATGTCGTGGCCAGCCTCGGTGGCACTCACATGCCAGTTCACCGCCGCAGGGTGGCGCGCCGGAAACTCGGTCAACTCGAAATAGTGGGTGGCAAACAAGGTGTAGGCCTGGGTCTTGTCATGCAGGTGGGCGGCAATGCCCGAGGCCAGGGCCAGGCCGTCGAAGGTGGAGGTGCCGCGGCCGATTTCGTCCATCAGCACCAGGCTGTGGGGCGTGGCGGCGTGCAGGATCTGCGCCGCTTCGGTCATCTCCAGCATGAACGTGGATTGCGCATTGGCTAGATCGTCGGCGGCGCCGATGCGGGTGTGAATGGCATCGATCGGGCCCACGCGGCAGGCGCTGGCGGGCACATAGGCGCCCATGGAGGCGAGCAAGCAGATCAGAGCCACCTGGCGCATGTAGGTGGACTTGCCGCCCATGTTGGGGCCGGTGATCACCTGCATGCGCTGGCGCGGACCGAGCATCGTGTCATTGGGAATGAAGCTGCCCCCAGTGGTCTCGGCCAGGCGCGCCTCCACCACAGGATGGCGACCCTTGGCAATCTCGATGCCCGGCTCCTTCATGAACTGCGGACGGCACCAGTTCAAGGTGAGCGCGCGCTCGGTCAGGGCGCATAGCGCGTCGAGCGAAGCCAAGGCCTGGGCCAGGCGGGTGAGTGCGGGCACCGGGTCTTGTAGTTGGTCCAGCAGTTGCTCGTACAGCCATTTCTCGCGGGCCAGGGCGCGCTCCTGCGCCGACAGGGCTTTGTCTTCAAAGGCCTTGAGTTCGGGGGTGATGAAGCGCTCTGCGTTCTTCAGGGTCTGGCGGCGGCGGTAGTCGTCGGGGACTTTGTCCAATTGACCCTGGGTGATCTCGATGTAGAAGCCATGGACCTTGTTGTATTGCACCCGCAGGTTGGCGATGCCGGTGCGTTCGCGTTCCTGCGCCTCGAGCTTGACCAGGAAGCTGTCGGCGTTGGTTTGGATGGCGCGTAGTTCATCGAGCTCGGCATCAAAGCCGGTGGCGAACACGCCGCCATCGCGCACCATGGCAGCGGGCTCCTCCATCAGGGCGCGCGCCAGCAGCGCGTCGCAGCCCGGGGGCGGTACGAGGTCGGCGCCGATGCGCGCGAGCAGCCCCGGCTGGCCGGCCAGGGCCGGTGCCAGGGCAGCGGCCTTAGCCAGTGAATGGCGCAGGCCCACCAGCTCGCGCGGACGCACCTGGCGCAGGGCGATGCGGGCGGTGATGCGCTCGACGTCGCTGCTGCCTTTGAGGTGATCGCGCAGCGCCTGCCAGGGGCCTTCACGCAGGGCAGCAATAGCCTCGTGGCGGGCCAAGGCCTGACTGCGCTCGCGGCGTGGCGTGAGCAGCCAGTGTTTGAGCAGGCGGCTGCCCATGCCCGTCATGCAGGTATCGAGCAGCGAGAACACGGTGGGCGCGTCTTCGCCGCGCAGGGTCTGCACCAGTTCCAGGTTGCGGCGCGTGGCCAGGGGCAGGTCGATCAGGTCGTCACCGCGCTGCACCTGCAGGCTGCGCACATGGGTGAGGGCGCGGCCCTGGGTGTGTTCGGCATAGGCCAGCAGGGCCGAGGCGGCGGCGTGGGCCTCGGGCAGGTCGTTGGCGCTCCAGGCGTCCAGGCTCGCGGCTTGCAGCTGTTCTTGCAGCTTGCGCTGGCCCAGACCCGCGTCGAACTGGAAGGCGGGGCGCAGGGTGAGGGACAGTGCGCCTGCGGCCATGCGCAGGTCCTTCAAGCGCTGCTCGAAGGCGGGCGTGGCGTCTGCGCTGTACACCAGCTCGGTGGGGGCGACGCGTGCGACCCAGGCCTCGAGCTCGCCCGCGTCGCACTCGGCCAGTTGCAGCGCGCCTTGCGTGACGGACAGCCAGGCCAGGCCCAGGCGATGGCGGGCGCCCTGGTGCACGGACAGCAGCAGTGCTTCGGACTTGTCATTCAGGAGCGCGGTGTCGGTCAGCGTGCCCGGCGTGACCACGCGTACCACCTTGCGTTCCACCGGCCCTTTGCTGGCGCCGACTTCACCGACTTGTTCGCAAATCGCCACCGACTCGCCCAGCTTGATCAGGCGTGCCAGGTAGGTGTCCACCGAGTGGAACGGCACGCCCGCCATCACCACGGGCTCGCCGGCCGATTGGCCGCGGCGGGTGAGGGTGACGTCCATCAGGCGGGCGGCTTTCTCGGCGTCGGCGAAAAAGAGCTCGTAGAAATCCCCCATGCGATAGAACACCAGCGTCTCGGGGTAGTCGGCCTTGATGGCCAGGTACTGGACCATCATGGGCGTGTGGCCCTGGGCAATGAGGTCTTGGGCGGTGGGGGCGGGCGGTGTCGACATGGAGCGGGTCGGCCGGAAGGGAAATCAGGCGCTGGCCTGTGCCTGGAAAACGCGCACCCGTGGAGCGATCTGGGCCTGCGTGGTCCTGGCGGCCACGCGCATGTCGTACTCCGTTTGCAGGTTCAACCAAAAGCGCGGATCCATGTTGAAGAACAGCCCCAGGCGCAAGGCCGTATCTGCGGTGATGGGGCGATTGCCATGCACGAGCTCACTGATGCGGCTCGGTGAGACATCGATGTCGGCCGCCAGCTGGCGCGCCGAAATACCTAGCGGCTTCATGAAGTCCTCCAGGAGGATCTCGCCAGGATGAATTTCCTCAAGCAGTACTGCCATGTTCAACTCCTAGTGGTAGTCCACGATTTCGACCTCGTGAGCCCCTTCGTCATGCCAGACAAAACAGATCCGCCACTGAGCGTTGATACGGATGCTGTATTGACCCTTGCGGTCACCCTTCAATGCCTCGAGTTGGTTGCCTGGGGGGATCCTCAGGTTTTCCAATCGGGTCGAGGCATGTAGTTGCAAAAGCTTGCGCCTGGCCACTCTTTCGATGTTCGCGAACCGACGCACTGCCTTGCTTTGAAACAGTGCGTCCGTGTCCGAGCACCTGAACGAGTGGATCATCGAGCAATTGTGTTCCGTTTAACGGAATCTGTCAAGCAGATCGGGTGCTGGTGCTTTGGCAACGAACCTGCGGCCGGCTAATTGCGTGGCATCAGGCTGGCACCCTTTGTCTCGGCATCGATCGCTCGTTGGACCGCCTGCACGAATGCATCGCGTGCCCGCATGGCCACTGGGTCGCGCGCACCGCCTGCCCAGTTGGCGTTCAGGGCGATCACCAGCTGACGTTGTGGGTCGATGTAGATGCCCTGGCCAAAAATACCGCGCGCGTGGAAGGTGCCGTCCGCCTGCGTCCACCACTGATAGCCATAGCCCAGCCCCGGTTGGCCGATGCCCACCTGCTCGCGCGTGGCCTGTGCCAGCCAGCCTTCGGGGACGATGGATGCCCCTTGGGCCTGCGCGCCCCTGAGGATGAATTGTCCGAAGCGCGCGAAATCGCGAGTGGCCGCCTGGATGCAGCAGCCGCTGATCTCCTGGCCGGTCTTGCTCAAGATCCAGGTGGCCGGTTGCTCCATGCCGGCAGGCACCCAGATCTTTTCCGACAGGTAGGTGGCCAGCGGCTTTTTCGTGGCCTGCGACAGCAAGATGCCCACCAGATTGGTCTCGCCGGTGCTGTAGTGCCAACGCGTGCCGGCCGGTGCCTCGCGGGGCAAGCGGCGCAGGTAGCTCACGATGGCTTCCACGCCGTCCTCGGGCTTGTGGTTGTTGAACTTCGCCACGTCCGAGTTCGGATCGGCGTAGTCCTCGTTCCAGCGCACGCCCGAGGTCATGGTCAGAAGCTGGCGAATCGTCACGTCGTCGTAGGCCGACCCCTTCATCTGCGGGATGTAGGCGCTGACCTTGTCGTCCATGCTGCGGATATGGCCGTCTTTCAGGGCGGCGCCGACCAGGGTGGACGTCATCGATTTGGCCACCGAAAAACTGGTCCACCTTCCTTGCGCATCGAAGTCCAGGCCATAGCGCTCCAGACGCACCTGGCCCCGGTGCAACACGATCACGGCAGCGGAGCGCTGGCTCGCCATGAAGGCGTCGACATCGACCTGAGGCGGCAGGGGCGGGCCCGGCGGCAGCGGGGACGGTGTGGGGCCGGTCGCCACGGTCCGCGCCTTGGCCAGCACCGGCAGGCGGTCTAGCGCGCGAAACGCCGCATCGCGCTGCGGCTGCGACCAAAACAGGAGGTCGCGGTTGGTGGGGAGCGTTGCCAGCAGGCCGCGCGTTTCCTTGTCGAGGCTGAACCAGCCGATGACGGCGCCCAGGCCCAGTGCGGCCAGCAGTCCCAGAACGATTCGAGCGGTGCGTGTCTTCATGGTTTGACGATACGATTCTGCCCCAGCGTCGCAAAACCAATCCGGCCCACCACATCATGTCGTCTCCCGCCACGCTGGACATCGTCGCTCTGGGCGAACCGATGGTCGAATTCAACCAGACCGATGAAGGCCAGGGCGCGCAACGCGGGCGCATGTACCTGCAAGGCTTTGGCGGCGACACCTCCAACTTCGCCATCGCCGCGGCCCGCCAGGGCGCGCGCGTGGCTTACCTGAGTGCGCTGGGCGACGACCCCTATGGCCAGATGTTGCGCCAGTTGTGGGATGCCGAGGGCGTGGACCACGCTGCAGTCGACACTCGCCCCGACGCCTACACCGCGATCTACTTTGTCAGTCACGACGCACAGGGCCACCATTTCAGTTTCTTTCGCGCGGGGTCGGCCGCCAGCCGCATGACGCCCGACACCTTGCCGACCCAGCGGATTCGCGACGCGCGTGCCCTGCATCTCTCAGGCATTTCCTTGGCGATTTCGCCCTCGGCTTGTGAGACTTGTTATGCCGCCATCGACGTGGCACGCGCGGCGAATCGACTGGTCACCGTT
>JBIKUT010000129.1:0-6119 GCA_044347465.1 Ramlibacter sp. | reverse complement strand
AGGTGGCCTGTGCGATGCATTCAAAGACGCGCGGAAAGAAGGCCTCGCCGTTTTCCAGCAGGGTGATGCGGTTGCCGTCGATCCATTCGCTCACAGATGAATCTCCGCGGCCAGGGGCGCGTGGTCTGAGAGGTGGGACCAGGGCGCGCGTGGCAGCACGACGGGCAGGTGTGCGAAGGCATTGCGTACATAGATGCGGTCCAGGCACAACAGGGGCAGGCGCGCCGGAAAGGTCCGGGCCGGCGCCCCGTAGGCGGTGACGAACACCTCGCGCAGACGGGCCCGGCCTTGCAGCACCGGGTCGGCGCGGCGACGCCAGTCGTTGAAGTCACCCGCCACGATCAGCGGCGCGTTGTCGGGCACTTCGCCGTGCACCATTTCGCACAGCACGTCCAGTTGCTGCTGCCGGTGTCGTTCGAGCAGACCCAGGTGCACGCAGATCACATGCACGTCGATGGCCTGCGCCGGCAGGCGCAGCACGCAATGGAGCAGGCCGCGCTTTTCGGGGCCGGCGATGGAGCAGTCGTAGTTCTGGTCGTGGACGATCGGAAACTTGGACATCACCGCGTTGCCGTGGTGCCCCTTGGGCGACACCACGTTGCGGCCGTAAGCGTATTGCGGCCAGATGTCGTCGGCCAGGAACTCGTAGTGCGGCGCCTCGGGCCAGCCGCTGAACTTGCGGGCGTGGTCATCGTGGGTGCCTTGCACCTCCTGCAGGAACACCACGTCGGCGCCTACCTTGCGCACCGCATCGCGCAGCTCCGGCAGGATGAAGCGGCGGTTCAGGACGGTGAACCCCTTGTGGATGTTGACCGTCATCACGGTCAGGATCGTCGGGGGAGTGGCCGCATGACGAGTCATGGCATGGCGCCTCGGGCGGGGTCTCTACCCGTGTGCTTGTACCGATGCGCGAGGCGGCCTGCTGTAGGACGCAGCACCCATGCCGTGCGGGTGCGCCGGGTGGCCGGCTCGCCCTGGCGCGTGGGCCAGGGCGGTGGGGGGTATCAGCTGTGGTGGCCGTGATGCCCGTGGTCGTGGTAGTCGCCACCCATGCCGCCGCGGCGGGCCATCATGCGCGCGGTCTGTTCGTCAAAGCGCTTTTTCTGTTCGGGCGAGAGCGTGGCGTAGAAGGCCTTGGCGGCTTCGCCGCGCTGGTCCATCTGCGCCGTGTGCTGCTGGTGCAGGGCTCGCATCTGGTCGATGCGCTCAGGCGTGGGCAGCTTCATCATCGCGTCGTGGTCGGGCCGTTTTGCCGCGGGGGTCGGCCGCATGGCTTCGGCGAACTTCGTCCATGCGCCTTCTTGCGCCGGCGTCAGCTGCAGCTTGGACTTGAGTTCGGCCATGCGTCGCTCAAAGCCTTTGGCCCCGCGCTCCTTGTCTTGGGTGCCGTGGGCGTGATGGCGCTCGCCCTGGGCCTGGCCCGGTCCGGTGGGCCCGGGGCCGGCACCCGGCGCTTGCGCCAGGGCGGCGCCTGCGAGGGCAGCGGTGGCCAGTGCGGTGGCCGACAGCAGATGGCGAAGGGATGTCATGGGGAGCTCCTTGTGAAAGAGAGATCAGCGACCGAGGCGGCCGCTGCGAAAGTCGTCCACCGCCTGCATCAGTTGCTCGCGGGTGTTCATGACGAAGGGACCGTATTGCGCGATGGGCTCGCGCAGCGGCTGTCCGGCGATCAGGATGGCTTGTGACTGCGCGCTTGCACGCAGACGCAGGCCGTCGCCTTCGTTGGCCAGGATGGCCATGCGGTGCAGAGGCGCCGCTGATGCGTCGTCGTGGGCATCGATCACCTCGACGCTGCCCCGGTACACGTAGAGGAAGGCGTTGTGCGCGTCTGGGAGCGGCTGCTCGAAGACGGCGGAGGCTGCGGGCCAGCGCAGGTCCAGGTAGAGGGGCTCGGTGTGCGGGCGTTGCACGGCGCCGGCGGTGCCGTGGCTGTGACCGGCGATGACGCGGGCCAGCACGCCGTGCGCCGTCGTCACCTCCGGGATGTCGGCGCTCTGGATGTCGCGGTAGCCCGGCGCGCACATCTTGTCGGCGCCGCGCAGGTTCAGCCACAGCTGGAAGCCCTCCATCACGCCGTCTTCTTGTTCGGGCATCTCGCTGTGGATCAGGCCGCGGCCCGCCGTCATCCACTGCACGCCGCCGTTTTGCAGCAGGCCCTCATGGCCGGCGCTGTCTTGGTGACGCATGCGGCCCGCAATCATGTAGGTGACGGTCTCGAAGCCGCGGTGCGGATGATCAGGAAAGCCCGCGCCGTAATCGTCGGGATCGTCGCTGGCAAAGTTATCCAGCATCAGGAAGGGATCCAGGCGCTGCTGCAGGTCGTGCGTGAGCACGCGCGTGAGCTTGACGCCGGCGCCATCGCGTGTGGCCTGGCCCGCGATGAGGCGCTCGATGCGACGGGGACGGCTGACGGTATTCATGCCGGGCTTACTGGACGGCGTAGCCTTCATCGGCGATCGCCTGGGCGATCTGCTCGCGAGGCTGCGCGGTCTGCACGTTGACCTTGCCGCTGGGGCGGTCGATTTGCACCTGCGCGGCGGGGTCGACGCGCTGCACCGCCTGGGTGACGGCGCGCTCGCAATGGCCGCAGGTCATGCCCTGCACGGCAAAAGTCTGTTGGCTGGGGTTCATGGGGCTTCTCCGAAGGGATGATGAAAGTGTGGGTCAGGCACTCACTTGACTCAAGTCAAGGCCGGCATCTTTACAAGATGATGCCTGCCCTCAGAATCTCAAGATGACCGCACCTTTTGCCCCCGCCCCTGCCTCGACCTCGGACGCCCCCCTGGCCACCCTGGACCTGGGTGTGGGCGGCATGACCTGTGCCTCCTGCGTGGGCCGGGTCGAGCGGGCCCTGCAGCGGGTGCCCGGCGTGCAGACTGCCACGGTCAACCTGGCCACCGAGTCGGCGCGCGTGGTGTTCACGCCCAGCGAGCAGGCCCAGGCGCAAATTCGCCGCGCGGTGCGCAATGCTGGCTATGAGCCCCGAACGCGCGAGGCGTCTGCGGTGGCACAGGCCTCGCCCTGGACAGGCTTTGCGCCCGTGGCCCTGTCGATGGTGCTGTCGCTGCCGCTGGTGTTGCCGATGGTCGCCGAGCTGTTCGGCCGGCACTGGATGCTGCCCGCCTGGTTGCAGTTCATGCTGGCCACGCCGGTGCAGTTCGGGTTCGGCGCGCGCTTTTACAAGGCCGGCTGGCATGCGCTGCGTGCGGGCACCGGCAACATGGACCTGTTGGTGGCCATTGGCACCAGCGCGGGCTGGGGGCTGTCGATGTGGCTGTGGCTCGCCAGCGGCTCGCAGCACCTGTACTTCGAAGCCTCGGCGGTGGTGATCGCGCTCGTGCTTCTGGGCAAGTGGCTGGAGGCGCGCGCCAAGTACCAGACCACCGCGGCGATCCGCGCGCTGCAGGCCTTGCGACCGGAGGTGGCGCACGTGCTGCAGGCAGGCGACCATGAGGCGGATTTACCTCTGACCGAGGTGTTGGTCGGTGATCGCCTGGTGGTGCGCCCCGGCGAGCGTGTGCCGGCCGACGGCACGATCGAACACGGGCAGACCCACATCGACGAATCCATGCTCACGGGCGAGCCACTGCCGCTGGCCAAGGGTGTCGGCGCGCGCGTGACGGGCGGCAGCATCAATGCCGAGGGCCGCTTCGTGATGCACGCGCAGGCGGTGGGTGGCGAGACAGTGCTCGCCCAAATCATTCGTCTGGTGGAAGACGCGCAGGCGGCCAAGGCGCCCATTCAGCGGCTGGTCGATCAGGTGGCGGCGGTGTTCGTGCCGGTGGTGATCGTGATCGCCGCGATCACCTTCGCCGGCTGGTGGCTGTCGGGGGCGGCGGTGGAGTCGGCCCTGATTTACGCGGTGGCGGTGCTGGTGATCGCGTGTCCGTGCGCCCTGGGCCTGGCGACGCCGGCGGCCATCATGGCGGGCACGGGCGTGGCGGCGCGCCACGGCATCCTGATCCAGGACGCTCAGGCCCTGGAGATCGCGCACCGCGTGGACACGGTGGTTTTTGACAAGACCGGCACGCTCACCGTGGGCCAACCGCGCCTCGTGGCCTTCATGGCGGCACCGGGGTGCGACGAGGCCGAACAACTCCGCGTTGCGGCCAGCCTCCAAAGCGGCAGCGAGCATCCGCTGGCGCGTGCGGTGCAGGCCGCGGCGCGCGAGCGGGGCCTGGTGGCGGCTGCGCCCGAGGGCCTGCGCGCCGTGGCGGGCCGCGGCACCGAGGGCGAGGTGGGTGTGCACAGCTACCGCATCGGCAGCCTGCGTTGGATGCAGGAGCTCGGCGTCGACACCGCGCCGCTGGCCGGTGAGGTGCTGCGCCTTCAGCCACAGGGCGCGACCTTGTCGATGATGGTGGAGGCCACGACAGACGGCCTGGTGCTGCGCGCGCTCATGGCCTTCGCCGATGAACCCAAGCCCGAGGCCCGCGAGGCCCTGGCCGCCTTGCGCGCACGCGGGCTGCGCCTGGGGATGATCTCCGGTGACAACCGCGCGGCGGCCCTCGCCATGGGCTTGCGTCTGGGTCTGCGCGAAGACGAGGTGATGGCCGAGGTGCTGCCGGGCGACAAGGCGACGCGTGTGGCGGCCCTGCGCGCAGGCGGCCATGTGGTGGCGATGGTGGGCGATGGCGTGAACGACGCGCCCGCACTGGCCGCCGCCGATGTGGGCCTGGCCATGGCCACGGGCACCGATGTGGCCATGCACGCAGCGGGCATCACGCTGATGCGCGGTGATGTGCGTCTGGTCGCGGGCGCTCTGGACATCTCGCAGCGCACCGTGCGCAAGATCCGCCAGAACCTGTTCTGGGCGTTTGCCTACAACGTCGCGGGCATCCCGCTGGCAGCGCTGGGCTACCTCAACCCGGTGGTGGCGGGTGCGGCGATGGCGCTCTCGAGTGTGAGCGTGATGACGAACGCCTTGCTGCTGCGTCGCTGGCGCGAGGTGCCGCCTGCTTCAGCCGTACCTTCAGCGCCTCACAGCGTCGGGTAATCGGTGTAGCCCTGCTCGCCCCCGCCATAAAAGGTGGCCACTTCCGGCGCATTGAGCGGTGCCCCTGTGCGCAGGCGCTCCACCAGATCCGGGTTGGCGATGAAGGGGCGGCCAAAGGCGACGAGGTCAGCGCCGTCGCCCACGGCCTGGTTCGCCAGGTCGGCGTTGTAGCCGTTGTTCACCATCCAGGCGCCACGACCGCCCGCCTCGCGGTAGGCGCGGCGCAGCGCTTCGTAATCGAAGGGCCTGCCCTCGACCGCGCGCGCGCCGCCGGTGGCACCTTCCACCACATGGACATACGCCAGCCCCAGGGGCGCGAGTGCGCGCACGACATATTCGAATAGCGGCTGCGGTTCGGGGTCGTGGATGTCGTTGGCCGGCGTGACGGGGGCCAGGCGCACGCCGGTGCGACCGCCGCCGATCTCGCTCACCACGGCCTGCATCACCTCGAGCAGCAGGCGTGCGCGGTTTTCGATGGAGCCGCCGTAGGCGTCGGTGCGCTGGTTGGCGCCGCGCTTGAGGAACTGGTCCAGCAAGTAGCCGTTGGCGCCGTGCACCTCGACGCCGTCGAAGCCGGCGGCCCCGCGGGCCGTCCGTGCGGCGCGACGATAGTCGTCAACGATGCCTGGGAGTTCGGCGAGCTCGAGCGCGCGCGGTGTGGAGACGGGCACGAAGCGGCCTGCGCCGTCCTCGATGATGAAGGTCTTGGCGTTGGCGGCGATGGCCGAGGGCGCGACCGGCGCGGCGCCCCCGGGCTGCAGGCTCACGTGCGAGATGCGACCCACATGCCACAGCTGCACCACGATGTGTCCGCCCTGCGCATGGACGGCATCGGTGACGCCGCGCCAACCCTTGAACTGCGCGTCGGTGTAAATGCCTGGCACCTGGGCGTAGCCCTGGCCTTGCGCGCTCACGGGCGTGGCCTCGGTAATGAGCAGACCCGCGCTGGCGCGTTGGGCGTAATAGCGGGCCATCATCGGATTGGGCACGTTGCCGGGTGCGCGGTTGCGGGTCAGCGGCGCCATGACGACGCGGTTTTTCAACTGCAGGTCACCGGCCTGTGCGGGGTCAAAGAGGGTGGTCATGAGGTGATCGTAGCCGGCCCGGCCATCTGGCCGACAAT
>JBIKUT010000004.1:0-20654 GCA_044347465.1 Ramlibacter sp. | reverse complement strand
CCGCGCCACGGCCGCCAATGCGGGCTACCTGGACATCAAGATGGTGCCCGAGCGTCACAACAACGTGAAGGTGCTGCTGCTGATGGATGTGGGCGGCACCATGGACGAACATATCCAGCGCGTCGAAGAACTTTTCTCGGCGGCCAAGTCGGAGTTCAAGCACCTGGAGTTCTATTACTTCCACAACTGCGTCTACGACTTCATGTGGAAGAACAACCGGCGGCGCTACGCGGAGAAATTCCCGACCTGGGACATCATCCGCAAGTACAACAAGGACTACAAGTTGATCTTCGTGGGCGATGCCACGATGAGTCCCTATGAGATCCTGCAGCCCGGAGGCAGTGTTGAATACAACAACGAAGAACCGGGTGCCGAGTGGATGCAGCGCTTGACACACGCCTTCCCGAAATACGCCTGGATCAACCCCGAGCCGCAAGGTGTCTGGCAATACCGGCAAAGCATCAGCGTGATCCAGCAGCTGGTGCAACAACGCATGTACCCGCTCACGCTGCGCGGCCTCGAAGAGGCGATGCGCATGCTCACGAAGTGACGATGCGGGCGTGACCGCGCCTTAGAATCCGGCCCACGCCGCCGTAGTTCAATGGATAGAACGAGTGCCTCCTAAGCGCTAGATACAGGTTCGATTCCTGTCGGGGGCGCCATCGGCGTACACTGCACTGGTCGCGTGTGAGAGTCTTAACCCCTGCGCCCACCATGAAGCAGCCCCTGCCGGACCAGGACCAGGACCAGGACCGCATGTTCGCCCTGGCAGCGGAGATGTTCCGCGTCATGTCCGCCCCCACCCGGCTGAAGATCATCAGCCACCTGTGCGAAGGCGAGAAGAACGTGAGCGAGTTGATCGCGCTGATCAAGACCACCCAGCCCAATATCTCACAGCACCTGAACACCCTCCACCAAGCGGGCATCGTGGGTCGGCGGCGGGAGGGCGTCCAGATTTACTACCACATCGCCAACGACCGGATCGTCGCCCTGTGCCGCAGCCTCTGCGGGATCGTCTCGGCAGAGGCACAAATCCCTCACCCCTGATAAGACGCGATCCGCAAGCAGGGGTTTCCACGGAATAAGCGGACGGGCGGCCTGGCTATCATCAGGCAGTCCATAAGGAGCCGCGAATGAATCGTTTCCTCTGTGTCGTCTTTGGCCTGCTCCTGGCAGGCGCGGCATGGGCACAGCAAGTGCGGGTCGTGTACCACCTGAGCGAAGGAATTCCCCAGGCCTCGCGCGCGATCGGCAATATCCGTAACCACCTGGCCGCCGACCCTGGCGCGAAGATCGTCGTGGTCGCCCACGGCATGGGGATCGACTTCCTGTTGGACGGCGCCAACAACCAGACGGGCCAGCCCCTCGCGGGAGCCATCGGCGAACTGGCAGGCCGTGGCGTTGAATTCCGCGTCTGCAACAACACGCTCAACGTGCGCAATCTCTCCAAGGACCGCCTCGTGATGGAGGCGAGCGTGGTGCCCTCAGGCGTAGCCGAGGTGGCGCGCCTGCAGGCCAAGGAAAATTTTGTCTATTTGCGGCCCTGAGCGGCTGCCGAACCTGAAGAACGGAGTTGTGAAATGAAAAAGATCTGTCGGGCACTCGCTGCAGTCTCGATCATGGCCGCCGCCGCCTCGGCCCAGGCCCAGGCACCAGACCCGCTGCAAGTGCGCAGCTGGGCGGCCTCGTGCGCCAATTGCCACGGCACCAACGGCCGTGCGCAACCTGGCATGGAATCCCTGGCCGGTGTGGCCAAGGAGGACATCGCCAAGAAGATGCTCGATTACAAGGCGGGTCGCCGACCGGCCACGGTCATGCATCAGCTCGCTAAGGGCTATAGCGATGAACAGATCGAAGCCATCGCGGGCTATTTCGCCGCGCAGAAGAAATAAGGGGAGGCAACCATCATGAAACGTCGTCTATTACTCCAGGCCGGATCGGCCGCGGGCGCCCTGGGCCTGGCCGGCTGCGCCTCCATCGGCGGCTCGGGCGCCAAGGTCGTCGTCGTCGGCGGGGGCTACGGCGGTGCCACCGCCGCCAAATACGTGCGTATGTGGTCCGACTACGGCATCGACGTCACCCTGGTCGAGCCTAACGCAGCCTTCGTGTCCTGCCCCATCTCCAACCTCGTGATCGGCGGCAGCAAGACCCTGGGTGACATCACCACGCCCTACGACAACCTCGAAAAGCGCCACGGGGTCAAGGTGGTCAAGGATTACGTCACCTCGATCGACCCGGAAAAACGCATGATCAAGCTGGCCAGTGGCGGCGAACTGCCCTATGACCGCCTGATCCTCTCGCCCGGTATTGACTTCATGCTCGAAGGCTTGCCCGGGCTGCGCCAGCCCGGCGCTCAGGAAAAGGTGCTGCACGCTTGGAAGGCCGGTCCGCAGACCGTGGCCTTGCGCCGCCAGCTCCAAGCCATGCCCGATGGCGGCGTCTACGCCCTCACCATCCCGCTGGCGCCTTACCGCTGCCCGCCCGGCCCCTACGAGCGGGCATGCCAGGTCGCCCACTACTTCAGCAAGGCCAAACCCAAGTCCAAAGTCCTGATCCTGGACGAGAACGACGACGTGACCTCCAAGGGGCCCTTGTTCAAGAAGGCCTGGGCGGAACGCTACAAGGGCATCGTCGAATACCGCTCCAAACACAAGGTGGTCGATGTGGACGTCGCTACCCACACGCTGAAGTTCGAATTCAACGACGACATCAAGGCCAGCGTGTTGAACGTGCTGCCACCCATGCGGGCAGGAGAGGTCGCGGTCAAGACAGGCCTGGCGACCGCCAACCGTCGTTGGTGCGAGGTGGACTTCCTCACCTTCGAGTCCAAGGCCGCCAAGAACATTCATGTGCTCGGTGACGCCATCCAGGTGGCCCCGCTGATGCCCAAGTCCGGCCACATGGCTAACCAGCATGGCAAGACCTGTGCGGCGGCAGTCGTGGCCCTGGTCACGGGCAAGCCGGTCAACCCGCTGCCGATCTACAACAACACCTGTTACAGCTTCGTCAGCGATGAGGACGTGGTGCATGTGGCCAGCGTCCACCGCTACGACGCGGCGCAGAAAACGATGCTGACGGTGCCCGGGTCCGGTGGCGTGTCAACGATGGCCAACGAACTAGAAGGCCGCTACGCGATGGCTTGGGCGCGCAACATCTGGGCCGATACGCTGGCATGACCGGGCGCGCCAGACTGCTAGGGGCGGCTGGCGCCCTGCTGCTTTGTAGCTTTGGCGCCAGCAGCGCATCGGCGCAAGCCGACGAGGCGCGTGCACGCAAGATCGTCATGGGCGTGTGCTTCGTCTGTCATGGCGGCGAGGGAGAGTCTTCCAGCGAAGCCTTTCCCCGGCTGGCAGGCCAGCACGCCGAATACGTGGCCAAGCAACTGGAGAACTTCAAGTCCGGCAAGCGAAAGAGTTCGGCCATGGCGTCCATGGTCGCCAATCTGTCGGCAGACGACATGATGGCACTCGGGCGGTACTTCGAACGACAGAAACATCCGCCGGAACCCGTTAAGGACCCGGCGCTGGCGGCGCAGGGTAGCTCCGTCTATCACAACGGCAACAAGCAAAGCGGGGTTGCCGCATGCGCCAGTTGCCACGGGGCTCAGGCACAGGGTACCGCCTCGCTGCCGCGCCTGGCAGGGCAATTCGCTGCTTACACCGAGAACCAGCTGAAGCTTTTCAGCAAGCGTGAGCGCACGAATGACAACGCGGTCATGCACGCCGTCGTCGAGAAGATGACCCCCCAGGAGATGGCGGCGGTGGCCGAGTACCTGAGCGGGAAGTGATCGGTGGTCTTTAGCCCGTCCGCGTAGAGCCGGGGTCAGACAGGCCCGGTATCACCGCGCCTTCGCCGTCAAGCAAGCGGTCGGTGAGGACGGCGCCAATCCACATCGACACCAGCGTGACCCAGGCCGTGACCGCAAAGATGGATCCACCCGTCACACCGGCCCCCAGCGCGCACCCTCCGGCCAACACAGCCCCGAACCCCATGAAGATGGCTCCGGCGATGTAGCGGCGCATGCTGTAACCGTCGTGAAACCCCTCGATCTTGAGGTCTCGGCCGATCAAGCCGCCCAGCCAGGCACCCAGTACCGCCCCGGGCAGCAAACCGAAATCAAAACCGATCTTGGGCGCGGGCGAGTGCAACACACGCATCAGCCATTCGGCAGAAGGGGCGCTAAAGGTCAGGCCGTGAACGGCCAGCGGCTCGAACGAATTGCGCACCACCGCCTGACTGAACCCCCAGGTGGCGGCCACAGTCAAGCCGACGCCGATCGCACCGGCCCAGGCCCAGGGCCCGATCAGGCGGTGGCGTCGCGCCAGGGCCACCGCCAGTGCAACCACGGCCACTCCGATCGCCAGACCGGCACCGTGACCCAGGCCCAGACCGGCCAACACGCTGCGGCTGGGTCCCGGGTCGAGAGGCCACCACGCGCCGATGGCACTGCGCAGGGGCGCCAGGACGCCAGAAAGAGTGGCTTGCACAGTAGCGGCGAAGATCAGTCCGGTGAGCAAGGCGCGCAGGTTGCCATTGGATGCGAGGACCACCATACGACTCGGGCAGCCCCGGGTCATGATCATTCCGGCACCGAAAACCAGCCCCCCCAAGAGGGCGCCAGACAGGCTGGCAGTACCAGCTATCTGCCGGGAGGCCCCCACGTCGAGGCCGCCGATCAGCGCCAGGACTTGGACCGCCACCAGCGCGATCCCGAACGTCAGGAGCCAGATCGAGACCTTTTCACCCGCGTGACCGCGCGCGACTTCGACGATGGCGGCCCGCATACAAAAGCGAGAGCGCTGGGCGAACAACCCGAACAACAGGCCGATGGCAAGGCCCCCGAAGGCCAGGACGGCGGATTCTCCGAAGGTTTCGATGCTCTGTGCCAGAGCGTTGAGCGTGGACATGGTCGGTGATGGAAACTAAGATGGTTCAGCAGCGCTGAGGTAGCGCCGTGCCAGCCACCACAACCCGCCAACTCACCGCTTTGAGCACGATGGACGCCTTGCAGATACATGGGCAACTGAACAGACGTCGATTTTCCTCGATTGCCGCACTCGCCTTGGCCAGTACGGTATTACCCCTGCGTGCGGCTCCCGGGCAAGGCCATTTGCCGTTAGCGGGCGCCTTGGACGATCAACTTTCGGCTGCCCTGCGCCAGGGCAGCCCCCTGATAGTGATGGTGAGCCTGGATGGCTGCACCTTCTGCCGGATGGTGAGGGAATCGCACCTGCTTGCGATGGCCGCCCAAGGCTTGCCCGTGGTGCAGGTGGACTGGCGCAGCAATCGCGCACTGCGCGATTTCGCGGGGGCCGCTACGACTCATGACGGCATGGTGCGCCGCTGGGGAATCCGGGTTGCGCCCACGGTGCTGTTCTTCGGGCCGCAGGGCCGAGAGGTGGCTGAGCGCATGGTGGGCAGCTACCAGCCGGACTTCTATGGCAGCTATCTTGAGTCACGCCTTGAGCAGGGGCGGCGCGCGCTACGGGGCTAATCCCGGGAAAACCCCCAAGCGTGAAGGGCTTCCGGAGTTTATAAATAAGCCCTTGCTTATTTTTAACGAAATCGAGGATTTTCGATGAAACGTTGGCTCGCCTTGTTTGCCGTTTCCACCCTGGGTGCCTCTCTAGCAACGCCCGCCGCAGCCAGCCTGGCGCTGGCGCAAAAGAATGCCTGTATGGCCTGCCATGCGAGCGACAAGAAGCTGGTAGGGCCGTCCTACCAGGAAGTGGCCAAGAAATACGCCGGTCAGAAGGATGCCGAGGCAAACCTCGCCAAGAGCATCAAGGCGGGCGGATCAGGCAAATGGGGCCCGGTGCCCATGCCGGCGCAGGCCAACCTGAGCGACGCCGACGCCAAGACCTTGGCCGCCTGGATCCTGGGCGGGGCCAAGTAAGGTATGCCCCGGTCCGCACGCGCCCTGGCAGCGATGCTGGTGGTTGTCTTGGCGCCTGCCTGGTCCGAGCCGACTCTGTTCAAGGGAGCCGACTACGCACTCGGGGAAAAACTCATCGCCGGCAATCGCTGTGTGGAATGCCACACCCGCCGGGTCGGGGGCGACGGGTCAGCGATCTATCGACCTCAGGGCCGGATCAACTCTCCCGGGTTCCTGCGCGGGATGGTGGAACAGTGCAATACAGAATTGAACCTGGGCTTCTTTCCTGAAGAAGTCACTGCCGTTGCGGCCGTGTTAAACCGGGATTTTTACAAATTCAAATAAGAACGAGGGCCCGGCCTGAGCCGGGAGGATTGATCATTTCCATTCGCACATACGAATCCAAAAATCGTGCGGATTGATCAGCGATGTGAGTGAGGAGACCCAGTGACCCAAGACAATGTGATGCCCGGGCGCGTGCACAAGGCGCCCGAGAATTTCCTGGATCCACAAGGGATCCGAACCGTGCTTGCGCAGGCACGTGAAGGGCGCCGCTCCTTCATCCGACAGGCTTTCGCAGCGGCAGCTGCCGGGATCGCTGCACCAGTCGCCCTGGCGGAAGGCAACCCAATCCCCAGCGAAGGCGGCGACCCGAACATCCTGAAACTCCCCGAGCACTCCACTGGGCTGGGACAAGGCGTGGCCACGGACGGCTACGGCAAACCCTCCAAATATGAATCCAACATCCAGCGCCGGCAGAGCCCGGGGCTGACCCAGACGACGCAAGCCTCGGTGTCGTTCGCGCCGCTGCAATCCCTGTTTGGCATCGTCACGCCCAGCGGCCTGCACTTCGAGCGCCATCACCAGGGCTGGTGGGACGTCGATCCGTCCAAGCACCGCCTGATGATCAACGGCATGGTCAAGGCCGCCAAGGTCTTTACCCTGGACGAGATCATGCGACTGCCCAGCGTCTCGCGCTTTCACTTCATCGAGTGCGGGGCCAATACGGCCGTCGAATGGGGCAACGTCGCCGTACCGACAGTGCAATACACGCACGGCATGATCTCTTGCAGCGAGTTCACGGGCGTGCCGCTGATCACGCTCCTGGAGCTTGCAGGTGCCGACCTGAAGAAAGGCAAGTTTGTCCTGGCCGAGGGAGCGGACGGCTCCTCAATGACACGCACGATCCCCATGAGCCAGATCACCTCGGGCGAAGTGATCGTCGCCTTTGGGCAGAACGGCGAGATGCTGCGTCCCGAGAACGGGTATCCGCTGCGTCTGGTGGTGCCTGGCATTCAGGGCGTGAGCTGGGTCAAGTACCTGCGCCGCATCGAAGTAGGCGACATGCCCTGGGCAGCCAAGGACGAGGCCGTGCACTACATCGACCTGATGCCTGATGGCAGCCACCGCCAGTACACCAATATCCAGGAAATCAAGAGCGTGGTGACCACGCCCTCCGGTGGCCAAGTCCTCTTGGACAAGGGGTTCTACAACATCTCCGGACTGGCTTGGTCGGGACGGGGCAAGGTCAAGCAGGTGGACGTGTCCGTCGATGGTGGCCGTAATTGGCGCCCTGCCCGCCTGGAAACCCCGGTGCTGTCCAAGGCGCTGACACGCTTCAACATCGACTGGGTCTGGGACGGCAAACCCGCCATCGTGCAAAGCCGCGCGGTCGACGAGACCGGCCATGTGCAGCCCACTTACCGCCAGCTGCGCGGCTTGCGCGGCACACGTTCGATCTACCACAACAACGCGATCCAATCTTGGCTGGTTTCCGAGAGCGGGGAGGTGAAGAATGTCCAGCTTTCCTAAGGCCCTCATCGCGATCGCTCTGGCCGCCCTGGCCGGGAGCGTGCTGGCACAGGACAAGTACCCGGGCATCGGCCGCGACGCCACGGCCCGGGAAGTGGCCGCCTGGGACATCGACGTGCGTCCCGATTTCAAGGGCCTGCCGGCAGGCTCCGGTTCGGCCACCAAGGGCCAGGACGTATGGGAAGCCAAGTGCGCACACTGCCACGGGGTCTTTGGTGAATCCAACGAGGTGTTCGCCCCCCTGATCGGCGGTACCACGGCCAAAGACATCGAGACCGGGCGGGTGGCCAACCTCTCCCGAACCGACTACCCGGGGCGCACCACCATCATGAAGGTCGCCACGGTCTCGACTCTGTGGGACTACATCAACCGGGCCATGCCCTGGAACAACCCCAAGACGCTCACGACCGAGGAGGTCTACGCTGTCACCGCTTACCTCCTGAGCCTGGCCAACGTCGTGCCGGACAACTTTGTGCTGTCCGACAAGAACATCGCCGATGTGCAAAAGCGCATGCCCAATCGCAACGGCATGACTGCCCGGCATGCGATGTGGCCCGGCAACGAATTAGGGGGCGTCGCCAAGCCCGATACCGCCAACGTGCGCTGCATGAAGGACTGCGCGACCGAGCCCAAGGTGGCCTCGCTGCTGCCGGATTTCGCGCGCAATGCCCACGGCAACCTGGCCGACCAGAACCGCCTGATCGGACCGCAGCGTGGGGCCGACACCACTCGGCCTGAGCGCAAGGCAGGAACGGTCATCGCCCAGGCGCCAGTCGAAGCCCCCAAGCCGGCGCCTGATGGCGCCAAGGCGGCCCAGGCACTGCTCGCCAAGCACGCCTGCACAGCCTGCCACGGCATCGACCGCAAGATCGTCGGCCCCGCCTTCACCGACATCGCCAAGAAGCATGGCGACAAGGTCGATTACCTCGCGGGCAGGATCAAGGCGGGCAGCGCGGGCGTCTGGGGCCCCATCCCCATGCCGGCACAATCCCTTCCCGATGCGGACGCCCGCGCGATCGCTGTCTGGATCGCCAAAGGCGCTGCCAAGTAAACGCGCCGCATTCCGATCACTGTTTTCTTCAAAGGAGCTACCCATGAAAAACCGTCGCGAGATGCTCAAGCAGTCCGCCGTCGTGGCCGGCCTGTTGGCCTCCACCGGCCTGTTCCCGCAACTGGCCTACGCCGATTTCAACAAGGGCGCGTTCGACGCGAAGTCCGTCGCCGACGCCCTCAAGGGCTACGGTGCGGGCGCACCGACCGAGAGCAAGGACATCAACATCACTGGACCGGACATCGCCGAGAATGGTGCGGTTGTCCCTCTGGGTGCGAACACGTCGCTTCCTGGCGTGCGCCGCCTCCTGATCCTGGTCGAGAAGAACCCCTCGCCCCTGGTAGCCATGTTCAACGTGAGCGATGCCATCGATGCCAATGTCTCGACCCGCGCCAAGATGGGCCAGTCCTCTGACGTTTATGCCGTGGCCATCATGGCCGACGGCAAGGCGCTGTTTGCCAAGAAGGAAGTGAAAGTCACGCTGGGCGGCTGCGGCGGCTGATCGTCCGCGCCCCGATCCTTCATCCCCCCACACGAATCAGGAGCACACCATGGCAGATCCGATGCGCATTCGCGCCCAAGCATCCGGCGGCAACGCCGTCGTTCGAGTCCTCATGAGTCACGAGATGGAGTCCGGCCAGCGCCGCGACTCCGCGGGCAAGCTGGTGCCCGCCTGGCATATCCAGGAGGTCACCGCCTCCCACAACGGCAAGGTCGTGATGACTGCCGAGTGGGGCCCCGCCGTCTCCAAAAATCCTTTCCTGCAGTTCACTGTTAAGGGCGCCAAGGCTGGCGACAAGATCACCGTGAACTGGAAGGACAACCGCGGCGACACCCGCACCGACGAAGCCACCGTCAGCTGACCCGGCATTGGGTTGAGGAGGAGACATGAATAAGAAATTTGCCGCGACGGCGATGGCGGCGGCCTGCCTCTTGGAAGCAGGACCGGCGCTGGCGCAGAAAACCTCGAGCCAGGGCATCGAGGAATACCGTGCGATGCTTCAGGATGGTAACCCCGCCGACCTGTTCGAAGCGAAGGGCGAGGACCTCTGGAAAAAAAAGCGTGGGCCCAAAAACGCCTCTCTCGAGAAGTGCGACCTGGGCAAGGGGCCTGGCGTGGTCAAGGGCGCCTTCGTGGAGCTACCCCGGTACTTCGCTGACACCAACCGGGTGCAGGACCTGGAGTCGCGACTCCTCACCTGCATGTCGACTTTGCAGGGCCTGAACGAGGCCGAGATTGCGAAGACGCCCTTCGGCCGGGGTGAGCAAAACAACGTGACAGCGCTGGCCACCTGGATCGCTGCCGAATCCAAGGGGCAACGCTTCAACCTGCCCTACCAGCACCAGCAGGAAAAGGTCTTCTATGAGGTCGGCAAGCGCCTCTTCTTCCAACGCGGAGGCCCGCATGACTTCGCCTGTGCGTCCTGCCACGGGGAAGAGGGCAAACGCATCCGGCTGCAGGACCTGCCGATTCTGACCAAGAACCCGGGCGACGGCGTGGGCTTTGCCGCCTGGCCCGCCTACCGGGTGTCCAACGGTCAGATGTGGGGCATGCAGCAGCGCCTGAACGACTGCTACCGCCAGCAGCGTTTCCCCTACCCCGGCTTCGGCAGCGACGCCACCATCGCCCTTGGTGTGTACCTGGGCGTCAACGCCAAGGGCGCCGCCTCAGTGGCACCCGCCATCAAGCGCTGAAGGAGCACGTATGAAGCACTCCACACGCATCGCCCTGGCCGCCGTTACCGCGACCGCCATCGTCGGTTGCAGCTCGCTGCCTGGCAGCGCCGAACTCGACTCGCTCACCGCGTCCATCGTCAAGGCCTCCTTCCGCACCCAAGGGGTCGCGACCGTCGACCGTGTACTGAATGTCGACGAAACCAACCGCGTGTGCAGCGACGCGGACGTCGCTGGCAAACCGCTGGACGAGAAGATGGCCAAGGCCATCGAAGCCCAGAACCTCAAGACCATCAAGTGGCCCGCTGACGGCAAGTTCCTGGGCGATTGGCGCAAGGGTGAGGCCGTCGCCCAAAGCGGCCGGGGCCTGACCTGGACCGACGCCGCGAACTCGACCAATGGCGGCAACTGCTACAACTGCCACCAGATCGACGCCAAGGAAATCTCCTTCGGCACCCTCGGGCCGAGTCTGTACCAGTACGGCAAGCTGCGCGGCGTGACCGACCCGAACAGTGCGGCGGCCAAGCCGATCGTGGAATACACCTGGGGCAAGATCTGGAACTCGAAGGCCTACAACGCCTGCTCCAACATGCCCCGGGCGGGCCATGCCGGCATCCTCAACGAGCAACAGGTTCGCGACCTGGTGGCCCTGCTCCTGGATCCGAATTCACCCGTGAACAAGTAAGCCCCAGGCCCGGCGACGCCGGGCTTTTTTGATCCCCACTTCCTCTATCCGACAATGAACCTGAGCAAGCGCGAATTCATGCAGGTGCTGGGCGCCGGCACCATGGCCGGCATGGGCCTGGGCGCCTGGGCAGAGGCCGATGCGGCCACCGCATCGCAGGGCCTCTACGACATCCCGGGCTTTGGCAACGTGTCCTTCCTGCATATGACGGACTGCCATGCCCAGTTGCTTCCGATCCATTTCCGCGAGCCCAGTATCAACCTCGGCTTGGGCAGCATGAACGGCCAACTGCCGCACCTGGTGGGCGAGCACCTGCTCAAGTTCGCCAAGGTGCGCGCGGGCAGCGCCGAGGCCCATGCCCTGACCTACCTGGACTTCGAGAAGGCCGCGCGCCGCTATGGCAAGGTCGGCGGATTCGCCCATCTGGCAACGCTGGTCAAGCGCCTGAAGGCTTCGCGACCCGGGTCCCTGCTGCTCGATGGCGGCGACACCTGGCAAGGCTCGGGTACCGCGCTCTGGACGAACGGCCAGGACATGGTGGACGCCTGCAAGCTGCTCGGCGTAGACGTGATGACCGGCCATTGGGAGTTCACCCTGGGCATGGAGCGCGTAAAGGAGATCGTCGAGAAGGACTTCGCAGGCAAGGTGGACTTCGTCGCCCAGAACATCAAGACCGCGGACTTCGGCGATCCGGTGTTCAAGCCCTACGTGGTACGCGAGATCAACGGCGTGCCCTGCGCCATCATCGGCCAGGCCTTCCCTTACACGCCCATTGCCAATCCGCGCTACATGGTCGCCGACTGGGAGTTCGGCATCCAGGACCAGAACATGCAGAAGATGGTCGACGAGGCGCGCGGCAAGGGCGCCAAGGTGGTCATCGTCCTGAGTCACAACGGCATGGACGTGGACCTGAAGATGGCCAGCCGCGTGCGCGGTATTGACGCCATCCTGGGCGGTCACACCCATGACGGCATGCCGGTGGCCACCCTGGTGGCCAACCCCGGTGGCAAGACCATCGTGACCAACGCCGGCTCCAATGGCAAGTTCCTGGGCGTGCTGGATCTGGACGTGAAGGACGGCAAGGTCTCGGATTTTCGCTACAGGCTGCTGCCGGTTTTCGCCAACATGCTGCCCGCAGATGCGGACATGCAGGCGCTCATCACGAAGATCCGCGCGCCGTACGAGACCCGGCTCAATGAGAAGCTGGCCGTCACCGACGGGCTGCTGTATCGCCGGGGCAACTTCAACGGAACCGGCGACCAGCTCCTGGTCGACGCGCTGCTGGCGGTGCAGGGCGCCGAGATCGCCTTCTCGCCGGGTTTCCGATGGGGCACCACGCTGCTGCCGGGCCAGGCCATCACCCGCGAATGGCTCATGGACATGACCGCGACCACCTACTCCTACGCCACCGTCACCGAGATGACCGGCGAGACGATCAAGACCGTGCTCGAGGACGTGTGCGACAACCTGTTCAACCCGGACCCGTACTACCAGCAGGGCGGTGACATGGTCCGTGTCGGCGGACTGCAATTCAGCATCGATCCGACCGCAGTCATGGGCAAACGCATCGGCGATATGCGCCTGAAGGGCCAGCTGATCGAGGCGTCGCGCCGTTACAAAGTGGCCGGCTGGGCCCCGGTGGCCGAAGAGGCCCGGCACCAGAAGCTCCCGCCGGTGTGGGAGGTGGTCGAACAGTGGCTCAAGGCCCAGGGCGGGCGGGTCAAGCCACGGCAGCTCAATGCGCCGCGCATCACCGGTGGTCTGCCCAACCCAGGGTACGCCGCATGACACGCCGCCGCTTCCTGGCCTTGGGTGCCGCCACCGCGGGCGTAGCCCTGTTGCCCGAGGTCTCTCTGCTCGCGCAGCAGGCCCGGGATTTCATAGAAGGCCCGCCGGTAGCTGATATCGCCCCCAACCGGCTGTCGCAACGCGTCTGGCACATCCTCTCGCCCGACGGCTTTCCCACGCCCGAGAACCGCGGGATGATGTCCAACGTCGGCTTCGCGGTGACCTCCGCGGGGGTGGTGATCCTGGACTCGGGCAGTTCGCTGCAAATCGGCCAGATGGCGATCCGCATGATCCGCAAGGTGACGGAGCAGCCAGTCGTGGCGATCTTCAACAGCCACTTCCATGGCGACCACTGGCTCGGCAACGATGCCTTCGTGCGCCAGTACGGCGACCTGCCGATCTACGCACTGGCGCACACGCAGGAAATGATCAAGGGCGTGGAGGGCAGCACCTGGCGCAACCTGATGGAACGCTGGACCAACCAGTCCACCGCGGGTACCCGTATCCTGGCTCCCAATCGCATCGTCAAGCACGGCGACGAGGTGCGCATTGGGGATACGGTGTTCCGTATGCACCACTACGGGCGGGCCCATACTGTGTCGGACCTCACGGTGGAAGTGGTACAGGACAAGGTTTGCGCAGTCGGCGACATCGCCATGACCAACCGCATCGCCAACATCGATGACGGCTCCTACCCCGGGACCTTGAAGTACTACGAAGCGCTGGCACGCGCCGTCGGCGATGCCCTGTGGATGCCAGGCCACGGCGAGGCCCGCCGCGACCTGCTCACGACCTATGGCACCTTCCTTGCCGGCATCTGGGAACCCTGTCTGCAAGCGGTCAAGGATGGGAAGTCGGAGGCGCAGGCCAAGGCAGCAGTCCTGAGCGATGCCCGCGTGAGCGCGCGGGCCAAGACCATGCAGGGTTTCGAGGGCAATATCGGTAAGTACGTGAGCCTGGCCTACCTCGAAGCGGAGAAAGAGGCCTTCTGAGGCCCGGACCGCCAGCGCAGGTCACATGCGTTGACAGGTAAACGGGTTGATCGACAAGGTGTCGCGGTTGCCGCCCTCGCTGGCCGCGCCGTGAATCGTCGAGGTCGAACCCGCCAGGGTTCGGGTGCTAAAGATCATCATGTCCGAGTTGCCCGCGCACCGCACGAACTCCGGGCGGTGGCTATAGGGCCTGCTGCACTCGATGTTGTAGGTCATGCCCGCCCCGGCAAGCGAGGACGGATCGATGACGCCGTCTGCCTGCAAGCGAATGAAAAACGGCTTGTCGAGCGTGAAAGAGGTCAGTTGCCACCGGCCATTGCGGTAGATGTAGCCACCCGACTCCGTGAACTGGCAGGCCAGCACCGTTTGCGCCTGCACGACGGCGACAGACAGAAGACCAATCAAGAGGACAAAAATCTTTTTCATTTGGACTGCCTTGCGACACGGTCTGTCGCCACTTCGCATATTGTGATGGGTCTCGCGCTGCGGTCTACACCGCCTCACCGACGCAGGCGAAACTCCCCCACCATCTGGTCGTAGATCGCCGGCACCTGCTCGTGACCCACCGACCGCGCTAGTTCCACCACCTCGGATCGCACATTGCGGGCCACCTGGTCTGCGGTGAGGTTCGGCTTGTTCATTTCGCGCAGAAAGATGCGGGTGAAGAGTCCGTTGCGACTGCGATCCTGCGGTCCCAACCGGTCCAGTGCTTGCTGGCCCGCGCCGGCCGAGAAGAGAATCATCTGTCCGGTGGCCGCCTGGGTCGGCGCGAGGCCACGGGTGCCGATGCTGCGCCCCGTCCCCTTGAACGGGTTGTCCCGGCAGGCGTCCACGATAGCCAATGTGGCCCGTGCCTTGCGGTCCGACAGGTCCTCCAGGATCCGCTGCAACGACAGGGCATCGTCGCGGACCTGTGCCTCGCTCTCGCCCGAGATGTCGACGGGCAACAGGTAATTTCCAGCGCCCACCTGCAGGCCATGACCCGCATAGAAAACCACCCGCCAGCGTGGCGCGTACGTGACGCGTGCGCGACGCACGCATCACGTAATCGTTTTAGCGCGCTTCACGCCCCACCTGGAACCGCACCAGGTTCAGCGCCTTGTCCGCGCCGATGGCCTTGGAGGACGTGTGATGACCGCGGCGAACGGCGCGGTGCTGGGCTTCGACCATGGCCCGGTCTTCACCGAAGGCGGCCATGATGTTGTCGTGGACCGTCTGGTCCATGCCACGGTCATCAACCGCGAAGTTGCGCCAGTGCACCCAGAAGTAATGGGTGTGGTCCTCGTCTTGCGGCGTGAGCACGGCGACATGGTGAAACTCGACGGCGCCTTCGCGGGTTCCGTGGGGTTTTTCGCGCGCGCCCGTGCCGGTGGGTGCAGAGCCCGAGTCCAGGGACATGATGGCTGGCAGGTGCCAGTCGAAGCAGTGCCAGGCGTCCACGTTGCCCTTGAACTGGCCCACCTCCTGGTGGAATCGCGAGGCCGGCACGTCGATGTACCAGCGGCTGGTGCTGACGCCGCGTGGCTGCGGGGTCACCTGGGTCGCGAATTTTTCCTGCGCGGCTGCGCCCACGGTGTTCTGGTGAACGAAGGGCAGGTGACCGAAGTCCAGCAGGTTGTCGGCCACTAGCGCCATGTGGGCCTTCACATGCAGATAGCCACTGGACGGAGCCCAGCGCGGATCGCTATGCCAGGGAGCGGACAGGATCGTGGACGGGTCGGCTTTTTCCGGATCACCCATCCAGATCCAGACGAAGCCATCTTTTTCCACCACCGGGTAGCGGCGCACGCACATGCCGGGATTGGGCTGGGCCTGGGCAGGAATCTGGATGCACTGGCCTTGGGGTGAGAACTTGACGCCGTGGTACATGCATCGGATGCCGTCTGCCTCGATGCGGCCCATCGAGAGCGGTGCCAGGCGGTGGGCGCAGCGGTCCTCCAGGGCCACGGCTTCGCCCGTCGCGGTGCGAAACAGCACCACGTCATCGCCCAGCAGCGTGCGCGCCAGAGGCTGCTGGTGACTGATTTCATGCGGCCAGGCGGCAACCGTCCAGGCGTCGCGGATGAAGAACTTCTCAGGAAGCAAAACTGACATGGCGACTTTTCCTCTTACGACCTACCACTCACCAATCACCACCCCGCCAGCTGCAGCCGGCGTGGCGCGCTTCATGATCGCCTCGTCGGAGATCGTGACCCGGTTACGGCGTTGACGCATCCAGTCGAAGATGAATCCCAGGTGCTCGTCGCGCGCCCGGGCATACGCCGGGTCGCGTCCAAGGTCGTTCAATTCCATCGGGTCTTCCTGCAGATCGAACAGCTGCGGCGGCAATCCGTCGTAATGGATGTACTTGAAGCGCTCGCTTCGCGCCATCACCATGCGCGCCTGACGGGGCTGCAGCTTCAACTGGCGGGCCGCACCGTAGATCGCGTAATCGAGCTCGGAGATCGCCACCTCGCGCACCGCGCTTTTGGCGCCATCGAGCAGGGGTCGCAGCGACTCGCCCTCGAGCCAGTGGCTCGTCAGGGGCAGGCCCATCGTCTCCATGAAGGTGGGCAGCAGATCGACCGACTCCACCAGCGCCTGGCTCGGTTTGCCATGCGTTTGCGGCGCGCTGGGGTCGGAGACGATCAGGGGGATGCGAACGCCCTGCTCGTACATGAATTCCTTCTCGCCCAGCCAATGGTCGCCCAGGTAGTCGCCATGGTCGGCGGTGAAGACGATCATGGTGTTGTCCCAGAGGCCTCGCGCGCGCATGAAGTCAAAGAGGCGACCGAGCCAGTCGTCCACCTGCTTGACTAGCCCCATATAGGCCGGAATGACGTTTTCGCGGTCGGCATCGCGCGAGAAGGCCACGCCTTCCGGGTGCGCGCGGAAGCCTGCGTAGACGGGGTGGTCGTTGTGCCGCTCGTGCTCGGCGCGGATCGGGGCCTGAATGTCCTGACGGCCGTACATCGCGTGATACGGCGCCTGCGCGATATAGGGCCAATGCGGCTTGATGTAGGACAGGTGTAGGAGCCAGGGCTTGTCGCCTTGCTCGGTCATGAAATCCATGGCGCGGCGCGTCATGTAGGCCGTCTCGCTGTGCTCGTCGCTGACACGCGTGGGCCGGTGCGCGTTGCGGTAGTACCAGCCGCTGGCGATCTCGCCCCGCTCGTCGACACCCGCGTTGGCCCAGGTGTGCCAGGGGTTGGCCCCCTCCATGCCGTGGGCGCGCAGATACTCGTTGTAGGCGAGCTGGGGGTTGACCTTGGTGTCAGGGTGGATGCCGTCGTCACGCTCGTAGGGCTCGAACCCCGCCTCAGCGATGTAGCGACCCGGATCGCTCTCGGGCGTGATCAGCAGGCGCGATGCGCCATCACGGTCTGCGTACATGTGCGTCTTGCCCACCACGGCCACCCGCATGCCGCTGGCACGCAAGTGGTCACCCATGGACTGCTCCCCCACCGGCAGGGGAATGAAATTCCAGGTGGCGCCGTGCGAGAAGACATAGCGGCCTGTGTAGAACGACGCGCGCGAGGGGCCGCAGTTGGGCGATTGGCAATAGGCACGGTCAAAGCGCACGCCCCGCTGCGCCAGGCTGTCAATATTGGGCGTCGAAAGCGTCTTGTGACCGTAGCAGGACAGGTAATCCGCCCTAAGCTGGTCGCACATGATGAAGAGGATGTTCTTGACTTGAGGCATGGCAGATCAGAGCCAACGCAGCGGCGCCAGTGCGAGCTGGGGGAACGCGATGAGCGCAGCGACAGCGGACAAATTGGCAATGAGGAAAGGGATCGTTCCCTGGAAGATCACCGAGATGGGAATCGACGGGTTCATCGACTTGACGGTGAACACATTCATACCCACGGGCGGGGTCAGCATGCCGATCTCGATCATCATCACCACGAAGATGCCGAAGAAGATCGGATTGATGCCGGCCGCCACGGCTACGGGCAGAAACACCGGTACCGTCAAGATCATGAGGCTCAGGCTCTCCATCAGGCAGCCCAGGACGAGGTAGATCGCGGCGATCGCAATCAATACGCCGATCGCGCCCACGTTCAGGCTGTTGATGTAGTCGACCAGCACCCCGGTCATGCCGGACAAGGTGATGAAGTTGGCGAACGTGAGCGCGCCAAACATGATGACGAAGATCATGGCGGTCGTCTTGCCAGCACCCACCAGGTCCTCGATGAACGTCGAGAAGGTCACCTTCCGGCGCGCCATGGCGATCAGCAGCGCGCCCATGGCGCCAATGCCGGCCGATTCTGTGGCGGTGAAGACACCGCCGTACAAGCCGCCCATCACCGCCGCGAACAACAGCAGGACAGCCCAGACGCCGCGCAGCCGTTTCATCCGTTCCAACCAGGTGGCGCGGGGCCCAGGCGCGCCCCAATGGGGCCGCAGGGCAATAGTGACCGCGACCGAGATGATGAAAAACAGCGTGAGCAAGAGCCCGGGAATGACAGTCGCAATGAATAGCTTGCGGATGTCCGTGTCCGTCATGAGGCCGTAGATGACCAGTGGCACCGACGGCGGGATCAATACGCCCAACACCCCGGCCGAGGCCACCGAGCCTGTGGACAGCGCGTCGCTGTAGCCGAGGCGGCGCATGGGACCGATCGCCACCTTGCTCATGGTGGCCGCCGTGGCGATGGAGCTGCCCGAGATGGCCGCGAAGATCGCGCAGGAAACCACCGTGGCATGCGCCAGACCGCCGCGCAGATGTCCGACCCAGGCATTGGCGGCGTCATACAGGTCTTCGGCCAGGTCGGCGCGGTGCACGAAGAGGCCCATCAGAATGAACATGGGCAGCACCGACATGCCGTAGTTGGCGGAACCGTCCATGACCTGCTGCGCGAGCATGGACAAGGCCGGGTCCAGCCCACGCAGCCAGGCAAAGCCACCCACGCCCACGAGCAGCATCGAGAACGCCAGGGGCACCCCCGAAAATGCGAGCAGGAAAACCAGGCAAAAACCGATCAGGGCCAAGGTCATACCGCCCCCTCAGGAGAATCGGATGAACGCAGCGTCTGCACCATTTGCAGGGCCACCACGAGGCAGGTAACCAGGGCGAATCCACACATCACGAACGCCAGCGGCGCCAGCTGCAGGCGCAGGACAATGGTGGCGTCCTTGCTGTCGATGTATTCAAAGGCCTGAATGCCCAGGCGCCAGGTCATGAGACCGAGAGCGATCAAGCTGATGCCATCGCAAACCAAAAACTTGGCCGTGCGCAGCCGCCCGCGCACAAGGTCCGAAAGGATTCCCACACTGATGTGCTCGCGCTGGCGCGTGACCACGGGCAGTGCAGCGAAAATCGTCAGCGCCATCGCGAACTGGATCAACTCTGAGCTGCCGCGCACGGGCATCGCGAAGAGGTAGCGCATCAGGACATCGACGAACGTCAGCAGAAGGATGAGCGCCAGCGGCGCGGCGCTCATCCACCCTAACAGGACGTCGAACCGGTGTTTCGGGCTAGTGGCGTCGGCTTGCTGCATCAGCGCTCGTTGCGTTGCGCTTCAGCGCGGTACATGTCCAGTGCGGCCTTGCCGTCCACACCCAGCTGACGTGCGCCGTCCAGCCAAGCCTGCTCCTGGGGCGCGCCCAGGCGGCGCAGGTCGTCCACCAGCTTGGCATCAGCGGTCAGGAATTTGACGCCCTTGGCGGCCGCATCGGCACGGGACTTGGCCTCCACTTCGTCATAGACCGCAGAGCGGGCTGCAAACGCTTCGCCACTGAGCTTCATGATCGCTGCGCGGTCGGCCTCGCTGAGGCTGGTCCACTTGCGCTTGTTCATGAAGAGAACGAAGCTCGGTGCGGTCAGGTGGCCGGGGATGTCCACGATGGTCTTGGCGTACTGCACCGTGTTGAACGACGTGGCGTCCTGCACCGAGTAGCCGGCGAAAGCATCCACCGTGCCGCCGGAGATCACTTCGTGGCTGCGCGCCGCGGCGACCGACACCACGCCAGCGCCTGCCGCTTCCAGGATGCGGGCCGCCGGTCCGGGCAGGCCGTACATGCGCATACCCTTCATGTCAGCCACCGTGTTGATGTTCCCTTTCATGGTGTAAATGGGACCGGGCGGCAGCACAAAGAGGCTGAGGACTTGCACGTCCTTGTATTCATCGGCCTTGGCGAAATGCTTGTCGTAGGTGCGCCAAAGGGCGATCGAGCCGCCCTTGGCCGTGGTGTTGACGAAAGGCAGGTGGGCTACTTGCGACAGCTTCACGTTTTCCTGCAGGAAGCCGTGGAACATGTAGGAGACATCGAACACGCCCTTTTTGACGCCGTCCATTTGCTGCGGCGGCGCGGCCAGGCTGGTGGGCGAGATCTGGATCTTCACGCGGCCCTGGGTGGCGGCAGCCACTTCGTCGGCCCAGGGCTTGAGCACCCGGGTGTTGATCGGGTGCTGCGGGGCGAGGAAGCTGTTGAACAGCAGGGGGGCCTGCGACCAGGCGGCACCCGCCGTCGTTGCCATCAGGGCGGCTGCGGCGGTCGCGCGAGCCAGGGTGAACAGTTTCATCGTTGTCTCCTTCGTTGTTGCTGGTCCCCTGCTCGCACGGGCGCGGCTCGGGTTACGCATGACTGTAGGGGGCTTCCACGGGCCTGGACAGTATCTGTCGGGCAAAACAGTTTTCCGGTTTCGGAAAGGACTGACCCGTCAAGCCTGCGGCTGCGGCATCAGGGTCTGGTAGCCACCACCGAAGTACAGCAACGGCCGATCCTCGGTGTGGGCCATGGAGACGACCCGCGCGATGAAAACCCAGTGGTCACCCGCCTCGATGCACTGATGCG
>JBIKUT010000003.1:0-20862 GCA_044347465.1 Ramlibacter sp. | reverse complement strand
GGCCCTGGCCCTCTGGCGGGCGGTGCGCGATGGGCCCGCCTGTCCGCCCGCATGCCAGGCCCGCGAGGCAAGCGAGCCGGCCTTGTTCGTGGGCGAGCGGGGCCAGCGCATGACGGCGCAGGCCGTTTGGAAGGTGCTGCGGGAACGCAGCCTGCGCGCGGGCCTGGCCGCCCCGGTGCACCCGCACATGCTGCGTCACTCGTTTGCCAGCCACGTCCTGCAATCGAGCGGCGATCTGCGGGCGGTGCAAGAGCTTTTGGGTCACGCCAACATCGCCACCACCCAGGTCTACACGCGCCTGGACTTTCAGCACCTGGCCCAGGCCTACGACGCGGCCCATCCGCGCGCGCGGCGCAAGCCCTGAAGCGCCTGTCGCGGGGCGGCCCCCCAGCGACAGACCAATTGGCGTATGGACGTCACGCCATCGCCTTTTCATAATTGTGACTTCTTCATCGAAGCCCGCTTTCCTCATGACGTCATCGTTGTGGCAACGCTCGGACGGTCAGTTGCTCAAGGCCCTGCGCGAACAGGCGGGCCTGGATCCGATCGTGCTGGCGCGGATGGGAACCATGACGGTGCAACAGGTGCGAGGCCTGGAAGAGGGCGAGGGCGGCTCTTTTTACAGCCCCGAGATCAAGGCGCACATGGGGCGTACCCTGCTGGCCAAGTTGGGGTATGTGGCACCGCCGGCCACGCAAGAGGCTGCGGACCCCGAGCCGCTGCCGGCGGCAGATCCGGTCGCACCCGCACCCGCACCCGCACACCTGCCTGAGCCCGCCCGTTTGGCTTCCCCGCCGGTCAGCCTGACCCCCGGCCCGCAAGCGCGCCTGCGTGGGCCGGGCTGGATGGTCTGGGCCGGCGGCGGCGTAATGGCCCTCTCGGCCCTGGTCGTCATCCTGATCCGTCCGGCTCCGGTGGCGACGCCCGCGGCGGTGCCGACGGCGCAAGCCCTGGTGCCCCCGACCCTGGAGACGCCGCAGGTCGCGGTGGCCCTGCAGGCGGCCAGCGAGGCGGCGCCTGTCGCCCGCGTTCAGGCCGCCGCGCCTGCGCCGACTGACCCGGCCTGCACCGGCGACGCGCGATCCGGCACGGTGTACACCCCCAGCGAGCCGCGCAAGGCGGGCAACTTTGTCCATCTCGTCGCGGATAAGCCGATCAGCCTGTGCGTGGTGGACGCGTCGTCCAAGTCCACCCGCATCGCACTGGAGCCCGGTGTCGGTCGCACCGTACCGGGCGCTGCGCCCTTCGTGGTGCGGGGCGAGCTGGCCCACCTGAAGATCTTTTTCCAGGGCGTGCGCGTGCAGACGAGCGCAGGCGCGGGTGATCAGGTGGTCTTGAACGAAGCCCCGCTGCGTTAACGGCCTGTGCCCGCTGGCGCCGCATGCGGCGCGTCTCTGGAGCGCTGCGCCCCAGCGGCGACAATCGCGCCATGAAAACCATCCGCTTGAAGGAAGGCAAGGAGCGCTCGCTGCTGCGCCGCCATCCCTGGGTCTTTGATACCGCGATGGCCAAGGGCGGCGGCGACCCCGGCGAGACGGTCCGTATCGAAGCCCATGACGGTCGCTTTCTGGCCTGGGCCTCGTTCAGCCCCTCGTCCCGCATCCGCGCACGCTGCTGGAGTTTTGACGAGGCGCAGCGCATTGACGCCGCCTTTCTCGCGCAACGCGTGCGCGGTGCCGTGCAGGCCCGCCAGCGCATGGCGATTGACAGCGACAGCCTGCGCCTGGTGCATGGTGAGTCTGACGGCCTGCCCGGGCTGATCGTCGACCGCTATGGCGACACGCTGGTGGCCCAGTTCTTGTCGGTGGGCGTCGAGCGCTGGAAGGCGGTGCTGGCCGATGCCTTGCTGGCCGAGACCGGCCTGACGCGCCTGTACGAACGCTCCGACGCCAGCACCCGCCAGCTCGAAGGGCTGCTGCCCGTCACCGGCTGGCTGCGCGGTGACGGCCCGGTCGAACTCACGCTGCGCGAACACGCCTGGCGCTTGTCGCTGGACATCGCCACCGGCCACAAGACGGGCTTCTACCTGGACCAGCGAGACAGCCGCCAGAAATTTAGCGACTCCGTGCGCCGCCTGGGCCTGCAGCGCGTACTCAACACGTATTGCTACACCGGGGGCTTCACGGTCGCGGCCCTGGCCGGTGGCGCCGCGCACGTGACCTCTATCGATTCGTCCGGCCCCGCCTTGGCCCGCGCGCAGGCCAACGTGGCGCTCAATGGGTTCGACGCCGCCCGCGCCGAGTTTCTCGATGCCGATGTCAACGCCAGCCTGCGCCGCTTCATCGACGAGGGGCGCCACTTTGACGCCATCGTGCTGGATCCGCCCAAGCTCGCCCCCACCGCCGCCCATGCCGAGCGCGCCGCACGCGCCTACAAGGACATCAACCGCCTGGCCTTCAAGCTGCTGGCGCCGGGCGGTGTGCTGTTCACGTATTCCTGCTCGGGCGGCATCTCGGCCGACCTGTTTCACAAGATCGTGGCCTCGGCAGCCATTGACGCGGGCGTCGATGGCGACATCGTCGAGCGTCTGGGTGGCGCGCCTGACCACCCCATGACCTTGCTATTCCCAGAAGGCGAATACCTCAAGGGCCTGGTGATTCAGACCCGTGCGAGCGCCCCCTAGGCCCCTGCCGACACTGCGCCACCGGTTTGCGCCTTACACTCCCGGTCCGCAGAAATTCAATCTCGACCATGAGCCTTATCCCCGCCACCATCCTCACCGGCTTTCTCGGCTCCGGCAAAACCACCTTGCTCAAACGCGTGCTGAGCGAGGCGCATGGCCAGAAAATCGCGGTGATCGAGAACGAATTCGGCGCCGAAAACATCGACAGCGAGATCCTGGTGAGCGACACCCAGGAGCAGATCGTGCAAATGAGCAACGGCTGCATCTGCTGCACGATCCGCGAGGACCTGCGCGCCACCTTGCAGCTGCTGGCGGCCAAGAAGCGCAAGGGCTTGCTCGATTTTGATCGTGTCGTCATCGAGACCACCGGTCTGGCCGATCCGGGTCCCGTGGCCCAGACCTTCTTCATGGACGACGAGATCGCCGAAACCTATCTGCTCGATTCGGTGCTGACCTTGGTCGACGCCAAGCACGCGGCGCAGCAACTCAATGACCGCCAGGAGGCCCGCCGGCAAGTGGGCTTCGCCGACCGGATCTTCATCAGCAAGACCGACCTGGTGGCCCAGGACGAAGTCCAAGCGCTGATGCATCGCCTCAAGCACATGAACCCGCGCGCCCCCCAGCAGGCGGTTCACTTTGGCGAAGTGCCCCTGGCCAGCGTGCTGGACCTGCATGGCTTCAACCTCAACGCCAAGCTGGAGATCGACCCTGACTTCCTGACCGAAGACGGCCATCATCACCACGATCACGGCCATGAGGGCCACGACCACGTGCACGGCGAACACTGCGACCACCCCTCGCACGCCCACGAGGGGCACGGCCACCACCATCACCACGATGACGACGTCAAGAGCTTCGTCTTCAAGTCCGACCGGCCCTTTGACCCGGCCAAGCTTGAAGACTTTCTGGGCGCCATCGTCAACATTTATGGCCCGCGCATGCTGCGTTACAAGGGCGTCCTGAACATGAAAGGCACCGAGCGCAAGGTGATCTTCCAGGGCGTGCACCAGCTCATGGGAAGCGACCTGGGCCCGCTGTGGAACGACGGCGAGCCGCGAACCAGCAAGATGGTGTTCATCGGCATTGACCTGCCCCAGGACATTCTTTTGCAGGGTTTGCAGCAATGCCTGGATTGAATTGCGCTTCCGGCCCCGGTTTGCGGTAGGCTTGCGCGTTTTTCAAAAGTGACGGTTCTCGATGCTTGCCTCTTTCTTTCAACTGATGGGGTTTGCGTCGGGGCCCGTGGGTAAGGGGTCCGGCTCTCGATTCAGTCAGGGTATAAACCCAGCTGATGAAGGCCGTATGCCGACAGATAACAAACGAAGGCTCGAGGGCGGCGACACGCTGTCCGACAGGGCCGAAGCCGCGAGGAGGCAGGAAGTGAAGCCGCAACCCAAGGCCGCCGCAAAGGCGCAAAAAAAGCCCGTCGCCAAGGCCAAGCCCGTGAAGGCGCCCGCCAAGGCCAAGCCGGTCGCGAAGTCGTCTGCCAAGCCGGCGGCCAAACCAGTCGCCAAAAAGCCCGCTAAACCCGTGGCCAAGCCGGCCGCAAAGGCCGCCGCCAAGGCCAAGCCTGCACCCAAGAAGGTCCCCGTCAAACCCACGTCTCGCCCCGCCGCCAAGCCTGCGGCCAAGCCCGTCGCCAAGGCTGTCAAGCCTGCGGCCAAGGCGGCTTCCAAACCCGCGTCGAAAGCCGCGGCCAAACCCGTATCCAAGCCCTCGGCTGCGCCGAAGGCGAAGGCGGGCACTTCCATGCCGGCCAAGAAGGGCGCTGCCAAGGCGGCTCCTTCCAAGCCGGCTGCCAAGGCAGTTCCCCCGTCTGCGGCCAAATCCGTGGCCAAAGCCAAGGCGCCTGTCGCCAAGGCCCCCGCCAAGAAGGCAGCTCCCGCGCCCGCCCGCCCGGCACCTGCCGCCGCACCCTCCAATCCCGTAGCTGCCGCCCCCGCGGTTGCAGGCTCGACGCCGCCGCGCGCCACCCGGCCCTCCGCCCGGTTGGTGCAGATCACGGTGCCGTCCATGGCCCAATCGGTCGCCTCGACCGCCGCCAAGGCCAGCTACATCCAGACCCCGAGTCCACCTGTGCTGACCCCTCCTCCAAGCCTCCCGGTCAAGAAGGACCCCAAACTCGCCAACAACTGGAAGACCAAATCGGCCGACCAGCTCAGTGACGCCGAAGTTCTGGCCATGCCCGATGGCGAGTACATGAACGACAAGCAGATGGCGTTTTTCCGCCTGAAGCTGATGCGGCTCAAACAGGACATCCTCAATAGCGCGGGCGAGACCACCGAGCACCTGCGCGAAGACACCGTCATCGTGCCCGACCCGGCCGACCGCGCCACCATCGAAGAAGAACACGCGCTGGAGCTGCGCACCCGCGACCGCGAGCGCAAGCTGCTCAAAAAGATCGAGCAGTCGATCGTGCGCATCGATGCCGGCGACTACGGCTACTGCGACGAGACCGGCGAACCGATCGGCGTGGGGCGTCTGCTGGCCCGGCCGACCGCCACGTTGTCGCTGGAGGCGCAGCAGCGCCGCGAGCTCAAACAAAAGATGTTCGGCGACTGAGGGCCGCCCATGCCAACGCCCCGGGGTGATCCCGAAGGCGCTGCCACGCGCCCAGGTGGCGGCCTTTGGGGCGGCTTGTGGCAGCGTCTGGCGCGCCCGCCGGCCGCCGCGGCTGACGACTCTGCGTCGCACAGCGCCTATTCGCGCGAAACCCTGCAGGCCATGATTGAGCGCAAGCGGCAAAACGATGCCGTGCGCCATCAGGAGTTCGACGCCCTTCGCAAGCTGCGCCGACGCGCGTCCCCAGACGCCCCTGCCGCAGCACCTCACCTGCTGTTTCACAGCTCGATTCCCTCCAGTGCCGACGAGCGCGCCACGACGCTGAAAAAGATCGACGAGATCGAGGCGCAGATGTCGATCCAGTGGCGGCGGATCAAGACCCGTACGTCGGCGCGCACCACGATGTCGCGACCCACTCGCGCACCTGCGGATGCAGCCCCTGACACCGTGCACGCGCCGACGCGGACCACCCCCGCTCGCACCGTCGTGCCGGTGGCTGCGGCAGTGCGCGGGCTGGCCGCTGCGCCGGCCCATGTGACACCGTTCGTCCACGATCCCGAATTCGAGGACGCGGCGCTGTGCTTTGCCCGTGGTGATGTGGCGGGCGCGCAAGCGTCGTTGCTGGCGCTGTTGGCGCCCGATCACCCGCGCGCCAGCCAGCCCGAGACCTGGCAGGTGCTGTTCGACCTGTACCGCGCGACCGACCAGCAGGCCGCCTACGACGAGCGCGCCACCGAATTCGCCTGTCGCTTTCAGTGCTCGCCGCCTCAGTGGCGACGTCTGTTCGAGCCCGATGTCTCAGGTCCGGCCAGCGCCAGCCGACACGCATCGGAGGGTGAGGCCTCCGCGATCGATTGGTCCTGCCCGCCGGTCCTGGACCTGCTCGGCGTGCGCGCCTTGCAGCAGACCCTGACCCGCCTGCCGCAACCTTGGCGCCTGTCCTGGGCCGACCTGGCCCGACTCGAGCCCGAGGCCCTCCCGGCTCTGGCGCAGCAGGTGGCCCAGTGGGCGGGCCAGCGCGTGCGCCTGCGGATGGTCGGCATCGAGGCCCTGGAGCGCATTCTCGACAGCCGCACCGCCTGCGGCGACCGCAGCGCCGATCCGCGCTGGTGGGCGCTGCGCCTGGACTGGCTACGCGCGATGCGTCGCAGCGACGAGTTCGAGTTGGTGGCCCTGGACTACTGCGTCACTTACGAAGTCTCGCCGCCGGCTTGGGATCCGCCTTTGTGCGAGGTGCGCCTGTCTGCGGGGGCAGGCGAGACGCGCGCCGACACGGGCTTTGAGGCCTTTGAGTCGCGGGTATCCACCCTGAGTCTGGGCGATGTGGCCGACCTCGGTGGCTTTGGCGCCAGCGCCTACGCGCTGCCGGTCATGGGCGAACTCAGAGGTGCCCTGCTCGGGGATATCGCCGACGAACTGACCCGGCTGGAGGCCCGCCTGCAAGGCGTCGATTCGCTGATCATTTCCTGCAGCCGCCTGGAGCGGCTCGACTTCGAGGCGGCGGGCGCGCTCCTGAACTGGGTTGCGGCCCGCCAGGCCGAGTCGCGCGCTGTTCACCTGGTCGATGTCCATCGGCTGGTGGCCGCTTTCCTGGGCGCAATGGGTCTGGCTTCGCAGGCTTGCATCACGCTGCGGCGCGACTGATCTTCTTTTTCACATCCTTTTAGCCACGATGGATCAATTTCACGGAACCACCATCGTCAGCGTGCGCCGGCGCATGCCTGACGGTCACTGGCAGGTCGCGATCGGCGGCGACGGTCAGGTCACCCTGGGTCACCTCGTCGTCAAGGGCTCGGCGCGCAAGGTGCGCAAGCTCCATCACGACAAGGTGCTCGCCGGCTTCGCTGGCGCCACGGCCGATGCCTTCACGCTGTTTGAGCGTTTCGAGGCCAAGCTCGAAAAGCATCAGGGCCACCTCGTGCGCTCGGCGATCGAGCTGACCAAGGACTGGCGCACCGACCGCGTCCTGCGCCGGCTCGAGGCCATGCTGGCCGTGGCCGACCGCGATGCGTCGCTGATCATCACCGGCAACGGCGATGTGCTCGAGCCTGAACACGGCATCGTCGCCATCGGCTCGGGCGGCGCCTACGCACAGGCGGCGGCCAAGGCGCTGCTCGATCACACCGAGCTGGGCGCGCGCGACATCGTCAAGAAGTCGCTGGAAATCGCGGGCGAGTTGTGCATCTACACCAACATGCACCACACCCTTGAAACCTTGGATTAAGAAGACGCAGGCAGTCCCATGTCCAGCATGACCCCCCAGGAAATCGTCGCCGAACTCGATCGCCATATCGTGGGCCAGCACGAGGCCAAGCGCGCTGTCGCCATCGCGCTTCGCAATCGCTGGCGCCGCCAGCAGGTCGACGAGACGCTGCGCCCCGAGATCACCCCCAAGAACATTCTCATGATCGGCCCCACTGGCGTGGGCAAGACCGAGATTGCGCGCCGCCTGGCCCGACTGGCGGATGCCCCCTTCATCAAGGTCGAGGCCACCAAGTTCACCGAGGTGGGCTATGTGGGCAAGGACGTCGATTCCATCGTGCGAGACCTGGCCGAGATCGCCGTCAAGCAGACGCGCATGGCCGAGATGCGCAAGGTGCGCACGCGCGCCGAGGACCACGCCGAAGACCGCATCCTGGAGGTGCTGCTGCCTGGCACCCACGGCGCCGAAGACAACCCCACACGCCAGGCCTTTCGCAAGAAGCTGCGCGAGGGCCAGCTGGCCGACAAAGACATCGAGATCGACCTGGCTGACGCGGCGCCGCCGCTGCAGATCATGGGGCCCTCGGGCATGGAGGACATGGCCGAACAACTGCGTGGCGTCTTCAGCCAATTCGGTGGCGGCAAGCGCAAGACCCGCAAGCTCAAGATCCGTGAAGCGATGCAGATGCTGGTCGATGAAGAGGCCGCCAAGCTTGTGAACGAGGACGAGATCAAGGCCCAGGCTATCCACAACGCCGAACAAAACGGCATCGTCTTCATCGACGAGATCGACAAGGTCTGCTCGCGCAGCGAGAGCGGCAGCGGCGCCGAGGTCTCGCGCCAGGGCGTGCAGCGCGATCTGCTGCCGCTGGTGGAGGGCACCACCGTGTCCACCAAGTACGGCCCGGTGCGCACCGACCACATCCTGTTCATTGCCAGTGGCGCCTTTCACCTGGCCAAGCCCAGCGACCTGATCCCCGAGCTGCAGGGGCGCTTGCCGATACGCGTCGAACTCAAGTCGCTGTCGGTGCAGGACTTCGAGGCCATCCTCACCCAGACTCATGCCTGCCTGGTCACGCAATACCAGGCGCTGCTGGCCACCGAAGGCGTCACCCTGACCTTCACGCCCGAGGGCATCACCCGCCTGGCGGCTATCGCCTACGAGGTCAATGAGCGCACCGAAAACATTGGCGCGCGGCGCCTGTCCACGGTGATGGAGCGCCTGCTCGACGAGATCAGCTTCGAGGCCACCCGCCGCAGCGGCCAGACGCTGACCCTCGACGGCGCGTACGTGGATGCCCGGCTCAAAGACCTGAGCCAAAACGAGGACCTTTCTCGTTACATCCTCTGACACGGGCCCCGCCTTCGCGCGGCTGGGCTTCAGGTTTCACATTCACAGGCGCTGCTAAGTGCTTCATTTAGAACAGTTTTCAGCGCATCAGTAGTCGCGAAAAGCGTTCTAAGTCCTTGATTTCATTGCAAATTTTCCGCATGGCACCCCTTGCGCGCCCATGATTTCCTGATACAGTGGGAAGAAGTGCAATTTGGTGGGAAAACATCCCTTTTTGGGGGTGTCGGATCCCGCCAAACCAGTTCATCCCTTCATCAGGAATCCAGCGGTGTTTCAAGGTGCCTCGTCCGTCAGTCTCGACAGCAAGGGAAGGCTCTCCGTGCCGACCCGGCATCGCGACGTGCTGGCCGCCACCGCTGCCAACCAGGTCACGGTGACCAAGCACCCCCACGGGTGCCTGATGATCTTTCCGCGCCCCGAGTGGGAAAAGTTCCGTGAGCGCATCGCGGCTTTGCCCATGTCCGCTCAGTGGTGGAAGCGGATCTTCCTGGGCAATGCGATGGACATGGAACTCGATGGCACGGGGCGTGTCCTGATCTCGCCCGAGTTGCGCGCAGCGGCCGGCATCGATCGCGAAACCATCCTGCTCGGAATGGGCAACCACTTCGAACTGTGGGACAAGGCCAGCTACGACGCCAAAGAGGCACAGGCCATGGCCGGCGAGATGCCGGACGTGTTCAAGGACTTTTCTTTCTGACGGCCAAGGCGGTGGACCACGCATGGACACACACCACCGTTCTGTTGAAGGAAGCGGTTGCAGCGCTCGTCACCCGACCGGATGGACTGTATGTAGATGCGACCTTCGGGCGCGGCGGGCACTCGCGCGCGATCCTCTCGCAGCTCTCGCCCCAGGGCCGGCTGGTGGTCTTCGACAAAGATCCCGAGGCCATTGCCGAGGCCGGTCGTATCGCCGATGCGCGTCTGTCCATTCGTCACGAGGGTTTTCGTCACATCGGCGAGCTGCCACCAGGATCGGCCTGTGGCGTGCTGATGGACCTGGGTGTGAGCTCCCCTCAGATCGACAACCCCGAGCGGGGTTTTTCTTTTCGCCACGACGGCCCACTGGACATGCGCATGGACACCACGCGCGGACAGAGTGCGGCCCAGTGGCTGGCAACGGCCGAAGTCGGCCAGATCGCGCAGGTGATTCGTGACTATGGCGAAGAACGGTTTGCTGTTCCGATTGCAAAGGCGATTGCTGCTCGCCGACAGGAACGGGGCCCTCTTGCAAGCACCGCCGAGTTGGCCGAACTCGTGGCTGGCACGGTCAAAACCCGCGAGCCGGGCCAGAACCCTGCAACGCGCACATTTCAGGCTCTTCGGATTTTCGTCAATGCCGAGCTTGAAGAGCTCGAGCAAGCGCTAGAGGCCAGCTTGAACCTCCTCGAGCCGCAAGGACGCCTGGTCGTGATCAGCTTTCACTCGCTGGAAGACCGCATCGTCAAACAGTTCATCGCCAAGCATGCGCGCGAGGTGGTCGATCGCCGCGTGCCCTTTGCGGTGGGCGCGCCCTTGAAGCTGGCCGCACTCGAGCGCGTCAAGCCCTCGGCCGAGGAAGTCGCCGCCAACCCGCGTGCGCGCAGCGCCATCATGCGGGTGGCGCAACGGACCGCACATTGACATGCTGCGCCTGAACATTCTCCTGACCTTGGCGGTGATCGCCAGTGCCCTGTACCTGGTACGGGTGCAGTACGAGTCGCGCCGCCTGTACGCCGGCATCGAGAAGGCTCAGGCCGAGGCGCGCGCACACGAGGCCGAGAACGAGCGCTTGCTGGCCGAGCGACGCGGTCAGTCCACGCCGCTGCGCGTGGAGCAGATCACCAAGAACCAGCTGCAGATGCGCGCGCCCACGCCGGGCATCACTCAGTACGTCACCCAGGGCGGCGCCCCGGCACCTGCTGTTGCGGCTGCGACCGCGCCCGTTGCAGCGCCCCCCGCGTCTTCGGAGTCCGCACGGCGATGACCCGCAGCGTCCTCTACGCCTCGAGCCCGCTGCTGGCGAGCAAGACTCCGGTCTGGCGCAGCAAGACGGTGGTCGCTGTGATCGCCATCGCCTTCATCGGCCTGGCGGGACGCGCCGCCTGGGTGCAGGTGTTTGGCAACGCCTTCTTCCAGCGTCAGGGCGAGGTGCGCTTCGCACGCACGATTGAACTGCCTGCGACGCGCGGACGCATCCTCGATCGCAATGGACTTCTGCTGGCCACCAGCGTGCCGGCGCCCAGCATCACCGCCATCCCCGACAGCGTCGACCGTGACAAGCCGCGCCTGACGCAGCTGGCCGCCTTGCTCGAGATGCCTCTGGCCGACCTCGAGAAAAAACTGCAGTTCCAGGGCGATGGCAGCAAGCCCGTGTGGCTGCGGCGCCAGGTGGAAGACGCCGTTGCCGAGAAGGTGATGGCACTGGGCATCAAGGGCGTGCTGATTCGCAAGGAATACAAGCGCCAATACCCCGAGGGCGAGGCCGCCGCGCATGTGGTGGGCTTCACCGGCATCGACGATCAGGGTGGCCAGGGCCTCGAGGGCATCGAGAAGGCTTTCGACAAAGACCTGGCGGGCCGCGCAGGCTCGCGCCGCGTGATCAAGGACCGCCTGGGCAACATCGTCGAGGACGTGCGCGAACAGGTGCCGCCGATGGACGGCCAGGACCTGCAGCTGTCCATCGACAGCAAGGTGCAGTTTTTCGCCTACCAGAAGCTGCGTGACGCGGTGATCGACCACAAGGCCAAGGCCGGCAGCATCGTGGTGCTGGACGTGCAAAGCGGCGAGGTGCTGGCCCTGGCCAACTACCCGAGCTACTCGCCGTCCAAGCGGGTCAACGTGTCGCTCGAGCAAATGCGAAACCGTGCCCTGGTCGACATGTTCGAGCCGGGCTCCACGGTCAAGCCCTTTGTCGCCGCACTCGCTCTCGAGCGCGGGCTGGTCAAGCCCGAGACCCAGATCCAGACGGCGCCCGGGCGCATCTATGTCTCGGGCATGCCCATTAATGATTCCAGCCCGCATGGCGTGCTCACCGTCAACGAGGTGATCCAGAAATCGAGCAACGTGGGCACCGTCAAGATGGCCATGCAGCTGGAGCCGCGTGAGATGTGGGAGATGTTCACCAACGTGGGCTTTGGTCAGCGCCCGCAGCTGCCCTTCCCCGGCGTCGTGAGCGGTCGCCTGCCGGCCTATAAGAGCTGGAAGCCGATCGGTCAGGCCACCATGAGCTACGGCTACGGCCTCTCGGGCAGCCTGTTCCAGCTGGCGCGCTCCTACAGCGTGTTCGCGCGCGATGGCGAGCTCGTGCCGGTCACGCTGCTCAAGTCCGATCGACCGGCGCCCGGCGTGCGCGTCTTCGACCCGAGTCATGCGGCCCAGGTGCGCCACATGCTGCACTTGGCGACCGGGGCGGGCGGCACCGCCCCCAAGGCACAGACCGTGGGCTACTCGGTGGGCGGTAAGACAGGCACTGCGCGCAAGACCGAGGGCAAGGGCTATGTCGAGGGCAAGTACCGGGGCTTCTTCGTCGGTCTGGCGCCGATCGAAAAACCTCGCATCGTCGTCGCTGTGATGATCGACGAGCCGCGTGGCGGCAGCTACTACGGCGGCGAAGTCGCCGCGCCGGTTTTTAGCGCCACGGTCCAACAGACCCTGCGCATCATGGGCCTGCAACCCGACATGACCGTCAAGCCGCAGGTGGTGGTGGCCGTGGAGGAGTCGTTCTGATGCAGACGCTGCACACGCCGCAAGAAGCCGCCAGCTGGCTGGCCGGCCGCGTGCTCGGTTCCTTGCAGGGCGATAGCCGCCAGGTGCGCGCGGGTGATGGTTTCGTCGCGTGGCCCGGCGCGGCCACCGACGGTCGCCAGCATGTGGCGTCGGCCCTGGCGGAGGGCGCCGCTGCGTGTCTGGTCGAGGCCGAGGGCGTCGAAGCCTTTGACTTCGGCGCTACGCCAGACAAGGCGATCGCCGCCTACCCGGGCCTGAAGGCCGCCACCGGTCCGATCGCAGCGGCCTATTACGAGCAACCCTCCGAGCACCTGGACGTGATTGCCATCACCGGCACCAACGGCAAGACCTCCACCGCCTGGTGGTTGGCGCAGGCGCTGTCGCAGGCGCGCGCCGGCGGCTGCGGCGTGATCGGCACGCTGGGTATCGGCCGCCCGCCCCAGGTGGAATACACCGGCCTGACCACGCCCGACCCTGTGCGGCTGCAGGCGCAGCTGCGACGCTTTGTCGATGCCGGTCTGACCGCCTGCGCGATGGAAGCGTCGTCCATCGGCATCGTCGAGCGGCGCCTGGACGGCACGCGCGTCGCGGTGGCCGTCTTCACCAATTTCAGCCGCGACCATCTGGACTATCACGGCACGATGCAGGCCTATTGGACGGCCAAGGCGTCTCTCTTTGCCTGGCCCGGTCTGCGCGCTTCGGTCGTCAATGTCGACGACGAAAAGGGCGAGAGCCTGGCCCAGTCCCTGGCAGGCCAGACGCTGGACCTGTGGACCGTCTCCTGCCATCGTGAGGATGCGCGCCTGCAGGCCCAGGACATCGCCTATGACGAGGCGGGACTGCACTTCACCGTTGTCGAGGGCGCGCAGCGCGTGACGCTGCGCACGCAGATGATCGGTCACTACAACGCGGCCAATCTCTTGTGCGTGATCGGTGCGATGCGCGCAGTAGGTGTCTCTCTGGCCGACGCCGTGCACGCCTGTGCCAGTTTGCTGCCGGTGCCGGGGCGGATGGAGCGCCTGCATCGGGCGGGGCATCCGCTGGTGGCTGTGGACTATGCCCACACTCCCGACGCTCTGGACAAGGCGCTCCATGCCCTGCGCCCTTTGGCGCAGCAACGGGGGGGGCGTCTGTGGTGCGTGTTCGGCTGTGGTGGCGATCGCGACACCAGCAAGCGCCCGCTGATGGCAGCAGTAGCCGAGGCCTTGGCTGATCACGTGGTCGTCACCAGCGACAACCCGCGCTGCGAAAAACCGCAAGCCATCATCAGTCAGATCTTGCTGGGGCTGTCGCACCGCGACGCGGTCCAGGTCGAGATCGACCGCGCCCGTGCGATCGCATCCACTGTGCAGGCTGCCGGGCCGGCCGACGTGATCCTGTTGGCGGGCAAGGGCCATGAGGACCACCAAGAGGTCGATGGCGTGCGCACGCCCTTCGATGACCGGGTGCATGCAGGCCTCGCACTGGAGCGGAGGGCCGCCGCATGAATGCCACCCTGCGCGTCGCCGTGAGCGGCACGGCCAATCCGCTGTTCACGCTGGAACAGGCGGCCGACTGGCTGGCCGGCGCGCGCTGCATCGGCCATGCCGCGACCGCCATCACGCGCGTGCACACCGACACCCGCACCCTGCAGCCGGGCGACCTGTTCGTCGCCCTGCGCGGGGAACGCTTTGACGGCAACGACCTGATCGCCGATGCGATGGCGCGTGGCGCCGCCGCTGTTCTGGCGCATCACGGTCGTATCCCGGCCGGGGTTTCTGGCATCGAGGTCGATGACACCCGCCTGGCACTGGGCCAGCTGGCCCATGGCTGGCGCCAGCATTTCGAGCTGCCGCTGGTGGCCGTCACTGGCAGCAACGGCAAGACCACGGTCACCCAGATGATCGCCAGCATCCTGCGCGCCTGGCAGGGCGATGCGGCGCTGGCCACACAAGGCAATTTCAACAACGACATCGGCCTGCCGCTCACCCTGCTGCGTCTGACCCCCTACCACCGAGTCGGTGTGATTGAGCTGGGCATGAACCATCCCGGCGAGATCGATTACCTCGCGCGCATCGCTGCGCCTACCGTGGCTCTGGTGAACAACGCGCAGCGCGAGCACCAGGAGTTCATGGCCACGGTCGAAGCCGTGGCGCGGGAGAACGGCTCGGTCTTCGCATCGCTTGGGGCCGACGGCCTGGCAGTGTTCCCTGCCGCAGATGCCTATACGCCCCTCTGGCGCGAGCTGGCCGGCGCGTGCCCGTGCATGACCTTCGGCGCTGCCGGTGCCGATGTGGCCCTGGTCGATGCCCAGTGGCAGCAAGGTCGCTGGCAGGTGCAGGCACACACGCCCGCCGGTGCGTTGGCGTTTTCTCTGCAAGTGGCCGGCCGCCATAACGTGGTCAATGCGTTGGCCGCCGCTGCCTGCGCCTTGGCTGTGGGCACGCCGCTGGCCACCATCGCGCAGGGGTTGGCCGCCTTCGAGCCGGTCAAGGGCCGCTCGCGCGCGTTCGCCCTCGATCTCGGCGGACGCAGCCTCACGGTCATCGACGACACCTACAACGCCAACCCCGACTCGGTGCGCGCCGCCATCGATGTGCTGGCCGAACTGCCAGGCCCCCAATTGCTGGTGCTGGGCGACATGGGCGAGGTCGGTGACCAGGGCCCGCAGTTTCACACCGAGGTGGGCGATTACGCCCGCCAGCGCGGAATCGCCCAACTCCTCACGTTGGGCGCGCAGTCACAGGCCATGGGCGGACTGCATTTTGCCGACATCGATTCCCTGCAGCAGGCGGTGCGTGAGCGCTTGCCGTCGGTGGCCAGTGTGTTGGTCAAGGGCTCTCGGTTCATGAAGATGGAGCGGGTGGTCGACGCCATCACTGCCCATGCAACGCAAAACAACAAGGGAGACGCTTGATGCTTCTGAGCCTGGCCATCTGGCTGCAATCGCTTTCGCCGGAGTTCGGTTTCTTGCGCGTGTTCCAGTACCTCACCTTCCGTGCGGTGATGGCCGCCATGACGGCCCTTTTGATTGGCCTGCTGGCCGGCCCCTGGGTGATCCGACGTTTGGCCGAACTCAAGATCGGGCAGCCCGTGCGCGGTTACGGCATGGAGTCGCATCTGTCCAAGAGCGGCACGCCCACCATGGGCGGGGTGCTGGTGCTCCTGGCGATTGCGGTTTCGACGCTCTTGTGGTTTGACCTGTCCAACCGCTTCGTCTGGATCGTACTGATCGTGACCCTGGGCTTCGGGATGATCGGGTGGGCCGACGACTGGCGCAAAGTCGTCAACAAGGACCCCGAGGGCATGCCCTCGCGAGAGAAATACATGTGGCAGTCGGTGATCGGTCTGATCGCTGCCCTCTACCTGGTCTTTAGCATTTCCGAGAGCTCCAACATGAAGGTGGTGGAGCTGTTCTTCTCCTGGGTCAGGTCGGGCTTCGACGTTGATCTGCCGCCCAAGGCCGGCCTGCTGGTGCCGTTCTTCAAGGAAATTTCCTATCCCTTGGGTGTGTTCGGCTTTGTGATCATGTCCTACCTGGTGATCGTGGGCGCGAGCAACGCCGTCAACCTCACCGACGGCCTGGACGGTCTGGCCATCATGCCGGTGGTGATGGTGGGCTCGGCCCTGGGTGTGTTCGCGTACGTCGCGGGCAGCTCGGTGTACTCCAAGTACCTGCTGTTCCCGCACATTCCCGGCGCGGGTGAACTCCTGATCTTTTGCGCTGCGATGGCGGGCGCCGGCCTGGCGTTTCTCTGGTTCAACACCCACCCGGCGCAGGTCTTCATGGGCGATGTCGGTGCGTTGGCCCTGGGCGGCGCGCTCGGCACGATCGCGGTGATCGTGCGTCAGGAAATCGTGCTGGCCATCATGGGCGGCATCTTCGTGGTGGAGGCGTTGTCGGTGATGGCGCAGGTGATGTACTTCAAATACACCAAGAAGCGCTATGGCGAGGGCCGTCGCATTTTGAAGATGGCGCCCCTGCACCACCACTTTGAGAAAAGCGGCTGGAAAGAAACGCAGGTGGTGGTTCGTTTTTGGATCATCACCATGCTCCTGTGCCTGGTCGGCCTGTCCTCCCTGAAGCTGCGTTAAACCATGAACCCCCTTCAAGACCAGCACATCGTCGTCCTCGGCCTGGGCATTTCCGGCCTGGCGATGGCGCGTTGGTGCGCGCGCTGCGGCGCGCACGTGACGGTGGCGGACACGCGCGAGGCGCCGCCGCACCTGGCCGCCTTGCGCGAGCAGCTGCCGCAGGCGCGCTTTGTGAGTGGCGCCTTTCACGAATCGCTGCTCGAGGGCGCGCAGGCCGTGTTCCGCAGCCCGGGCCTGGCCCCGGCCCAGGTTGACGCTCTGCTCGAGGTGGCCCGCGCGCGCGGTCTGCGTGTGGGCGGCGAGCTCGATCTGTTCGTGCAGGCGCTAGAGGTGATTCGCGTCGAGACCGAGGCGCAAGAGCGCGCCGAGCAGGCCGCTGACGCGCAGGTTGCTAAATCGACCGAATCCACTGAATCCAACGAGTCGCTGGCCGATACCGACGCCCCGCTCGTGCCGGTCGACGACGAGCCGGCGCCGTTGGTAGCGCCCGAACCCCCGCCCGCTGGCTACCGCCCCGCCATCCTGGCCATCACCGGCACCAACGGCAAGACCACTGTCACCTCGCTCACCGGTCAGTTGGTCGCGCGCGCCGGCCGCTCGGTGGCGGTCGCTGGCAACATCGGCCCGTCCTTGTTGGACACGCTGGCTGCGCGCATCGATGCCCATGATCTGCCGCAGGTCTGGGTGCTGGAGCTTTCCAGCTTCCAGCTCGAGGGCCTGGCCGGTTTCGAGCCGACTGCGGCCACAGTGCTCAATCTCACCCAAGACCATCTGGACTGGCACGGCAGCATGGACGCCTACGCCGCGGCCAAGGCGCGCATCTTCGGCGCGAACGGTCTGATGGTGATCAATCGCGAAGACGCCCGCGTCATGGCCATGCTGCCCGAGCCCGTGCGCCTCAAGGGCGGCAAGATCGAGCAGCGGGCTCACATCACCTTTGGCGCCGACATGCCCCAGCGTCCGGGCGACTTTGGCATCGAAGTGCTCAATGGCATGACCTGGTTGGTGCGCGCCCTCGAGGCCGACGAGACCATCAAGCGCCGTCGCGACGAGGTCCTCGAGCTTCATTTCCAGCGCCTGATGCCGGTGGAGGCCCTGCGCATTCGCGGTCGCCACAACGCGGTCAATGCGCTGTCGGCCCTGGCGCTGGCCGTCTCGGCCGGTTGCCCGTTGGGCCCCATGCTCTATGGCCTGCGCGAGTACCGCGGTGAGCCGCACCGCGTCGAGCCGGTGGGCATCGTGGGCGAGGTCGAATATTTTGACGACAGCAAGGGCACCAACGTCGGCGCCACCGTCGCCGCCTTGCAGGGTCTGGGCGCCGAGCGCCAGCTGGTGGTGATTCTGGGGGGCGATGGCAAAGGCCAAGACTTCTCGCCGCTGGCTGACCCGGTGGCCCGCCATGCGCGTGCGGCGGTTCTGATTGGGCGCGACGCGCCGCAGATTCGCGCCGTCCTGGCGCCCCAGGGCGTGACGATCCTCGAGGCTGAATCGATGGAGCAGGCGGTGCGCCTGGCTGCGGGCCGCGCCCACGCGGGCGATGCGGTGCTGATGTCGCCGGCTTGCGCTAGCTTCGACATGTTCGAGGATTACGAGCACCGTGCCCGCGTGTTTCGCGAGGCCGTGCGTGCGCTGGCCGACGAGGCGGGCGTCGTGTTGGAGGGTCAGGCGTGAACCTGTCGCCCGCCAGCCTGCTGCAGTGGATCACCGGCCGCCCGCGCGCCGATGTGCCGGTGCGCACCAGCGGCTACTCGGCGTCCTCCGACTCGCGTGTCGAGCAGTTCGATTTCACCTTGTTGTGGGTGGTGCTGGGCCTGCTGGCCTTTGGCCTGGTGATGGTGTATTCGGCCTCCATCGCCATGCCGGATAACCCGCGCCTGGCGCGCCTGAGCAATCACCACTACCTGATGCGGCATGCCTTTGCCTTGGTCGTGGGGATCACCGCCGCCATCCTGGCCTTCCAGGTGCCAGTCGACACCTGGGAGCGTTTTGCGCCCTGGCTGTTCGTGGCGTCGCTGATTCTGCTGGTGGCGGTGCTCATTCCGGGTATTGGCTCGGTGGTCAATGGCGCGCGCCGCTGGATCTCGCTGGGCTTCATGAGTTTTCAGCCCTCCGAGCTGGCCAAGTTCGCGGTGGTGCTTTATGCGTCCGACTACATGGTGCGCAAGATGGAAGTACAGCAAAACTTCCTGCGCGCCGTGGGTCCGATGGCGCTGGCGGTGGCCGTGGTCGGTCTGCTGCTGCTGGCCGAGCCAGACATGGGCGCCTTCATGGTGATCGCAGTCATCGCCATGGGCATCCTGTTCCTGGGCGGTGTGAACGCGCGGATGTTCTTCCTGATCGCCGGCGTGCTGCTGGTGGCCTTCATGCTGATGATCGCCTTGTCCGAGTGGCGGCGCGAGCGCATCTTTGCCTACCTCGATCCCTGGAGCGAGAAGCACGCCCTGGGCAAGGGCTATCAGCTCTCGCATGCCCTGATCGCGGTGGGCCGCGGCGAGATCTTCGGCGTCGGCCTGGGCGGCAGCGTCGAGAAGCTGCACTGGCTGCCCGAGGCGCACACCGACTTTCTGCTGGCGGTGATCGGCGAGGAGTTCGGCTTCATCGGCATCCTGGTGCTGACTGTGGCCTTCTTCTGGCTCACGCGCCGCATGATTCATATCGGCCGCATGGCGGTGGCCATGGACCGTCTCTTCGCGGGCCTCGTGGCCCAGGGCGTGGGCATCTGGATCGGGTTTCAGGCCTTCATCAACATGGGCGTGAACCTGGGTGCCTTGCCGACCAAGGGCCTGACGCTGCCGCTTCTCAGTTACGGCGGCTCCGCCATCTTGGTGAACCTGGTCGCGATCGCGGTGGTCTTGCGTATCGACTACGAAAGCCGCGTCGTGCAGCGGGGAGGGCGGCTATGACCCGATGCGCCTTGGTCATGGCCGGCGGCACCGGCGGCCACATCTTCCCGGGTCTGGCCGTGGCCGAGGCCTTGCGCGCACGTGACTGGACGGTGCATTGGGTCGGCGCCCCCGACAGCATGGAAAGCCGCCTGGTTCCCCCGCGTGGATTCAACTTCGAGGCCGTTAACTTCTCTGGTGTGCGGGGCAAGGGCCCGGTCACGCTGGCCTTGCTGCCGCTGCGTCTGCTCAAGGCTTTCTGGCAAAGCCTGCAGGTGGTACGCCGCGTGAAGCCCGACGTGGTGATCGGCCTGGGCGGCTACATCAGTTTCCCCGCTGGGATGATGAGCGTGCTTCTGGGCAAGCCTCTGGTGCTGCACGAGCAGAACTCGCGCGCGGGTATGGCCAATCGCGTGCTGGCCACCGTCGCCGATCGTGTGTTCACCGCCTTCCCGAACGTGCTGTCGAAGGCCGCCTGGGTGGGCAACCCGCTGCGCGAAGGGTTCTTGCGCCAGCGGGCGCCGGCTGATCGCCTGGCTGGCCGCAGCGGTCCGCTGCGTCTGCTGGTGGTGGGCGGGAGCCTGGGAGCGCAGGCCCTCAATGAGATCGTGCCCAAAGCCCTGGCGCTGATGCCGCCCGCGCAGCGACCCACGGTGACCCACCAAAGCGGCGCGCGCCAGATCGACGCACTGCGTGCGAATTACGAGGCCGCGGGCGTGCAGGCGGATCTCACGCCCTTCATCGACGACACGGCCCAGGCCTTCGCCGACGCCGACCTGGTGATCTGCCGCGCCGGGGCCAGCACCGTCACCGAACTGGCGGCCATCGGCGTGGCGGCGGTCTATGTGCCCTTCCCGCATGCGGTCGATGACCACCAAACCACCAACGCGCGCTTCGTGGTCGACGCTGGCGGCGGTTGGCTGCTGCCGCAACGCGAGCTCACGCCCGAGGGCCTGGCGGCGCTGCTGCAAGGCCTGGACCGCGCGCAACTGATCGTGCGCGCCCAGGTGGCCAAGTCCCTGCAAAAAACCGAAGCGACCACCGAAGTCGTCGCCGCCTGCGAGGCCCTGGCGTCATGAAACACGCGATTAAACATATCCACTTTGTCGGTGTCGGCGGCTCGGGCATGTCCGGCATCGCCGAGGTGCTGCTGAATCTGGGCTACACGATTTCTGGTTCGGACCTGGCCGACGGTCCCACGCTGCGCCGCCTGCAAGGCCTGGGTATTCGCACCTGTATCGGTCATGCCGAGGCGAACATCGCGGGTGCCGACGCGGTGGTCACGTCCACTGCCGTCCAGGCCGACAACCCCGAGGTGCTGGCCGCGCGTAAGCGCCTGATCCCGGTGGTGCCGCGCGCCATGATGCTGGCCGAGTTGATGCGCCTCAAGCAAGGCATCGCGATTGCCGGCACCCACGGCAAGACCACCACCACCAGCCTGGTGGCCAGCGTGCTGGCCGAGG
>JBIKUT010000127.1:0-6238 GCA_044347465.1 Ramlibacter sp. | reverse complement strand
ATGGACCTGGCCTACACCATGGGCTTCCTGCCCGGGCTGGTACTGGCGATGTTCGGCTACTACTGGATCGTCGGCCCGATGACGCTGGCCCTGCTGCCCCTGAGCGCGGTCTTCACCTGGATCATGTACCGCGCCGCCAAGAAATCGTTCGATGAACTCGGCCTGAAGGTGCGGCGCAACCCCAGCGGCTTTGTGATCTACAGCCTGGCCTACACCCTCATCTTGCAGCCGGCCTGCGTCTGGGGCTACGCGGTGGAACTGCTGGGACTGCGCAAGACCTGGGGGACCAAATGAACCACCGAGCCCCCCACCCCGCCACGGTGCGTCGCCCCGTGATCGCGATGCTGCTCGCGCTGGCCAGCATCGCAGCGTTCGCGCAAGCCCCCACCGCCTCCAACGCCCCCGAGGCGCCGGCAAACCGCGGCATGGCCGTATCGGTGCCGGACGTCTTCGTGTCATCCGACAGCGAAGGCTTCACGACCCGCAAGGTGGGCATCGGGCTGTACCCCGGGTACGCGCATGGCGAGCGCTACACCGGCCTGCAGGTGCAGCGCACACGCTACAGCCTGAGCGAATGGCGCGCGCAGAGCGACGCGATTTCGCTGGTGCATCGGGCGGTCAACCCGCGCAATGCCTTGGGCTACCAGGTGAAGGTCGGGATCGACCAGCTCGACTCCAGGCAGCTGTTGACGCTGGATAGCAGCTACCACCTGGCCCTGAACGACACGACCACCGCCGAATTCCTGGTGCATCGCGAACGGGTCGAAACCCAGACCGCCCTGGGCGACGGCCTGTCCATGACCTCGGGCGGCGCCGGCCTGTGGCACCAGGTGAACGACCGGCTCAATGCCGGCGGCATCGTGCAGGTGATGCGCTTTTCGGATGGCAACACGCGCACGCAGGTGCGACTGCGTGGCGTCTATGACCTGCTGCCGGAACACGGCATCACTGCGCAACTGCGCTATCGCGGCTACCGCGCCAGCGACACGCAGGTGACCCGGCGCTATTTCAATCCGGGCGAGTTCGAGGAAGTGATGGCCGCTGTGGGCCTGCGCCGGCAGATCGCAGGCTGGGTGGTGCGTGGCACGCTGGGTCTGGGTCGCCAGCGGGTGGACACCGACGGCACCACCCCCACGCAACTCGCAGAGCTGTCTGTAACCAGCCCCATCGCCGGGCCGGTGTTCTGGCGTGCACGCGCCGGCTATAGCCGCGCCTCGGGCCTGCAGGGCCCGGACTACCGCTACCGCTACCTGATGAACGAGCTGTTCGCCGCCTTCTAGGCGCCGCCAAGCAGCAGGCGCAGGTCGCCGGTCAGCACCTGCGGGCCCGAACCCGGTCGCACATATAGGCGCAGACGACCCTGGGTGTCGTAGACGAAACTGGCCGCCGAGTGCTCCATGGTGTAGCTGGTTGGCGTCTTGCCCTCGACCTTTTTGTAGAACACCTTGAAGTCCTTGGCCGTGGCTTCGAGCTGCTCGGGCGTGCCACGCAGGGCCACAAAGGACGGATCAAAAAGCGCCATATAGCCCTTGAGGACTTCTGGCGTGTCGCGGGCCGGGTCTACCGTGATGAAGACGCCCTGCAACTTGTCGCCGTCGGCGCCGAGCTGGCGCTTGATTTCAGCCAACTCGATCAGCGCGGTGGGGCACACATCGGGGCACTGCGTGAAGCCGAAGAAGACCACCACCAGCTTGCCGCGAAATTCCTGCAGGCTGCGAGGCTGCCCCAGAGAATCGCTGAGGCGAAAGTCCTTGGCGTAGTCCGCGCCGGTGATGTCGATGGACTTGAACGGCGCCTTGGCCGGGCCGCAAGCGACCAAGGCGCTGGCCAGGGCCATTGCCAGGCCCATTTGGTAAATCGATCGGCGTTGCATCGCGCGAGGCCTCACAGCAGGTAGTGATCGAGCAGCAAGGCCGCAAACAGGCCGCTCAGGTGAATCAGGGAGAAGCGGAAGGTGCGGCGCGCCAGTTCGTCGGAGTACTGACGCCACAGCTTGTAGCCATACGCGACGAACATGCCGTTGAACACCAGCGAGGCCGCGAGGTACAACCAGGAGCTCATGCCGATGATGAAAGGCAGCAGGCAGGAGGCAAACAGCACCAGGGTATAGAGCAGGATCTGCAGGCGCGTGAATTCGTTGCCGTGGGTCACGGGCAACATGGGCAGACCTGACTTGCGATAGTCCTCGACGCGATACAGGGCCAGCGCCCAGAAATGCGGCGGCGTCCACAAAAAGATGATCAGAAACAGGATCAGGGCCTCGGGCCCGACATCGCCCGTGAGCGCGGCCCACCCCAGCACCGGCGGCATCGCGCCCGAGGCGCCCCCGATCACGATGTTCTGCGGCGTGAGCGGCTTGAGGATGACGGTGTAGATCACCGCATAGCCCACGAAGGTGGCGAAGGTGAGCCACATGGTGAGCGGGTTGACGGTGACCCACAGCAGCCACGAGCCCAGCGCACACAAGGCGGCCGAGAACACCAGCGTCTGCCAATCGGACAGCTCGCCCTTGGCGGTGGGCCGCCAGGCGGTGCGCTTCATCTTGGCGTCGATGCTTTTCTCGACCAGGCAGTTGAAGGCCGCGGCGGCACCCGCCACCAGCCAGATGCCCAGCGACGCCAGACCCGCTACACGCAGTTGCTCCAGCGACGGCAAGCCCGGAATGGCCAGCACCATGCCGATCACGGCACAAAACACGATCAACTGCACGACGCGCGGTTTGGTCAGCGCGTAGAACTGGGCGTAGCGGTTCATGCGCGCACCTCCTGGCTTTGGGGGTGCAGCTCGCACAGCATCCAGGTGAACACCACGACCAGGCCGGCCGCACCGCCGGTGTGACTGACTGCCGCAATCAGCGGCCACCCGAGCACCACATTCGACAGACCCGTGAGGAACTGCCAGGCCGCCAGCGCCAGCACCCACAGCGCCGCACGCGGCCAGCGCGCCGCATGCAGGCGCCACGCCAGCACCGCCAACAGCGGCAGCAGCAGATAGGCCATGAGGCGGTGCACATAGTGAATGGCGTTGAGGGCCGCCAGCGTGAGGGGCTCGCCCGTACCGCTCAAACCCAGTGGCCGCCACACCTCAAAGCCCTGCTTGAAATTCATATCGGGCCACCACGTCCCATGGCAAGTCGGAAAGTCGGTGCACGCCAGCACCGCGTAATTGGTGCTGACCCAGCCCCCCAGCGCCACCTGCAAGCCCACCAAGGCAAACACCGCGATGACGGCTTTGCGCAGCGCAGGCGACACCGACGGCGGCACCCGGGGGCGGTAGGCCTGGGAATAGGCCACTGCCTGCCGACACAAAAGCGCCAGCAGCACCAGCCCGCCCAGCAGGTGCAGGGTGACGATGGCGGGCTGCAGCTTGAGGGTGACGGTGAGCGCGCCGAATGCGCCTTGCAGGCAGACCCACACCAGCGTGATCAGCGGCCAGGCCGGATGCAGGGGCAGCTCGCGCCGGCGCAGCCAACTGGCGATGGCCAGGGTGAGAATCAACACGCCGACGCCGGTGGCCAGATAGCGATGAATCATCTCGATCCAGGCTTTGGTGTGCGTCACGGGGCCCGTGGGCATGGCCGCTTGCGCGGCGCTGATCTGCGCGTGGGCGCCGGTCGGACTGACGGCGCCATAGCAGCCGGGCCAATCCGGACAGCCCAGACCTGAATCGGTCAGGCGAGTGAAAGCACCAAACAGCACCAGATCGAAGGTGAGAAACAGCGTGAGCGCCGTCAGGGCCGCCAGGCGCTGCGCGGGCGGGCGCTGCTGGTTGCGAAGCCAGACCCAGACCAGCGGCCCCAGGGCCACGAGGATGCCCAGGATCATCAGCCGCAGGGTGGGCGACAGGTCGTACAGGGCGACGGCCTCGGTCATGGTCGCCCCGCCTGGTCCCAGGAGGCCGAGGCCCGCATCAGGCGTTCGAGATCACGCTTGGCACGAGCAGCGCCTTCGCGGTCGAGCCCCGCGGGAAACCGCATCATGAAGTTGCCCATGGGGTCGACCACGTACAGGTGACCGGCCAGCGTCTGGCCGGCGGCGGGTTGAAGCCACTGCGCCAGCTGCGTGGCGTCCACGCGCCACACCATCGCATCGGACAGCGCGGGCAGCAACTGCGCGCGCACCGGGGCGTCATCGGTCACCAGCCACACCCGGTCCATCCGGTCCTTGTTCTTGCCCAGGGATTCGCGCAGCTGCCGCTGCAGATACAGATGCTGCTCGCAAGCCGCATCGCAAGCACCGCCGGCGACGGTGACCAGCAGCCATTGCCCGCGCAGCGTCTGCAAAGTGGTGGGCGGTCCCTGCAAGGGCGTGGCGGCCAGCGCCGGCACGGGGCGCTGCGGCTCGATCAGTTCGCCAAAGTTGCGGCGGCCTTCGGGCCGGACCACGTAGTAGGTGAAATAAGAGGCAATGACCGGCGCCGCGCACACCAGCAGCACGGCCAGCATCTTCCAGCGGCCGACGACCGTGCGGCGTGCGTCCTCTTGGGCCACGCCATCGGGGCTGGGTAGGGAATGCACCGTCAGGTCCAGCGGATGGTCAGGCCGGGCGTCGGCGGGGGGCGATGAATTGGAACCAGACATAAAGAAGGAAGATCACGCCGCAAAGCGCCCACCACTGAAAGGCATAGCCGTAGTTCTTGTCGGCGCTGCTCGCGGGCACCGGCCAGTCGCGAAGCAGGCCCTCGGACGGTGCGCCGGTTTGCTGCACCGAGCCCTCGAGCAGCGGCAGACCGGTCTCGGCACGGAAAGCCAGCGAATCGAGATTTTGCCGGATCGAGCCGGTGTCCGCGCCCTCGAAGGCATATAGCTTGGATGGCGCCGGGGCGATGCGGCCGCTGACTGTCACATCGCCTGAGGGCGTGGTGATCGCGGGCAGTTGCTGGCGGTCGGTGAAACTGCGTGGCACCCAGCCTCGCTGGACCAGGACCACCGCGTCGGGCGCGCCCGCGAAGTCCGGGCTCAATCGCAGGGGCGTGATCACGTAAAAGCCCACACGCCCTTGCATCTGGCGGTTGTCCAAGTACACGGTGTGCGCCGCCAACCACTGGCCTCGCAGGAGGACGGTGCGGTGCGTGAGGTCAGGAGAGCGCGGCGCGACGCGCAGCGTGTCCTGCCCCAGGGCCGGCAGGGCCTGGCGGGCCTGCTGCTGGGCCTGCAGCGCCAGTTTCTCGTGCGCGCGCCCCCATTGCCACATACCAAGCGAGAACGTCACCGCCACCCCGAAGACCGCGCCCAGGGTCAACAACCAGAAGCGGACCAACCTCAAGGGCGTGGGCACGGGATAATCCCCCCCATGAAAGCCCTCCTGATCTCGCTGGCCTTCGTGGCCATCCTCGGCAGCCTTGGCACGGCCTTGTTTTTCATGATGCGAGGCAGCGGGACGCCGCAGGACGAAAGCCAGAAGTCGGCGCGCATGGCGCGCGCGCTGGCGTTCCGCGTGGGGTTCTCGATCCTGCTGTTCGTGTGCATTCTGGTGGCCTGGAAACTGGGTTACCTGCGTCCGACCGGCATCCCTGCGGGCGCCTGATCCTCCGCCTTCCCCCAAAGAACAAGGGCCGCTTTCGCGGCCCTTGCGTCGTGGCGATTACAGCCAGTAGACCAGCACGTACAGGCCGAGCCAGACCACGTCGACGAAGTGCCAGTACCAGGCAGCGCCTTCAAAACCGAAGTGACGCTGCTGGGTGAAGTGACCCTTTTGCAGACGCAGCGTGATGAACAGCAGCATCAGCATGCCGACAAACACGTGGAAGCCGTGAAAGCCCGTGAGCAGGAAGAAGGTGGAGCCGTAGGCGCCCGACGAGAGCTTGAGGTTCAGGTCGCGGTAGGCGTGAACATACTCATAGCCCTGCACGAACAAGAACACCAGGCCCAGGACCACGGTGGCCCACATCCAGGTGATGGTCTTGGCGCGGTTGCCGGCCTGCAGCGCGTGGTGGGCGATGGTCAGGGTCACGCCCGAGGTCAGGAGCAGCGCGGTGTTGATGGTGGGCAGCCAGAAAGGCGTCATGGCCTGGAAAGGCTCGACGATGCCGGCGGGCGACGCGGTGACGCCCGGTGCAGCGCTGGGCCAGACGGCCTTGAAGTCGGGCCAGAGCAGGGAGTTTTCCAGGCCGGCAAGCGCCGGCACCGAGTGCGCGCGCATCCACCACAGGGCGGAGAAGAAGGCACCGAAGAACATCACCTCGGAGAAGATGAACCAGCTCATGCTCCAGCGGAAGGACAGGTCGATCTTGTGACCGT
>JBIKUT010000002.1:0-20988 GCA_044347465.1 Ramlibacter sp. | reverse complement strand
GCGGCCGCGATCGACCGGCTCAACGCGTCGGCCCGCAAGGCGCTGGCTACCCCCGAGGTCAAGCGCCAGCTCGAGGCGCAGGGCGACACGCCGGCGGGCAGCAGCGTGGCCGACTTCAGCGCCTTCGTGCGCGCCGAACACAAACACTGGGTCGCGTTCGTGCAGTCGGCCGGCATCAAGGTCGACTGATCAACGGGCCTCTACAAAACCATGTCGAAACCCAACATCCTCGTCGTTCAGGCCGACCAGCTCACGGCGCTGGTGCTGCCGATGTACGGCGGCCACGCGCATGCCACGCCGCACATGAACCGCCTGGCCGAGCGCGGCGTGACCTTCCTGAACGCCTACAGCAATAACCCGGTGTGTGCGCCCTCGCGCGCAGCGATGCTCACCGGACGGCTGTCGTCGGCGGTCGGCTGCTACGACAACGCGGCCGACTTCCCCTCGTCGACACTCACACTCGCCCACTACCTGCGCCATCAGGGCTACCGCACCTGCCTCTCGGGCAAGATGCACTTCGCCGGCGCCGAGCAGCTGCACGGCTTCGAAGAGCGGGTGACCACCGACATCTACCCCTCGGACTTCGGCTGGACCGCCGACTGGACACAACGCCGCCAACCCTACGCGCCCTCGCGCATGAGCCTGCGTTCCATCGTTGAGGCCGGGCTGTGCGAGCGCAACCTGCAGATCGACTACGACGAAGAAGTCGCCTACCGCGCCGAGCAGTGGCTGTACGACCGCGCGCGCAGCGACGACGCGCGGCCCTTCCTGATGTGGGCCTCGTTCACGCACCCGCACAACCCCTTCATCACCACCCAGCCCTACTGGGACCTGTACGACCACGACAAGATCGACCTGCCGCGTGTGCCGTTCATCCCCATCGCCGAGCGTGACCCCTGGTCGCAACGCTACGCGTACACAATCCGCGCCGACGAACACGACATCAGCGAAGCGCAGCTGCGCGTGGCGCGCCACGCCTACTACGCGATGACCTCGTACTTCGACGCGCAGCTCGGTCGCCTGCTGGACGTGCTCGAGCGCACCGGGCAGACCGACAACACCTACGTATTCGTCGTCTCCGACCATGGCGAGATGCTGGGCGAGCGCGGCTCCTGGTTCAAGTTCCAGCCCTTCGAAGGCTCGGTCCGCATCCCGATGATCGCGGCCGGCCCCGGGCTGGCGCGTGGTCGCACCGAGGCACGCGGTGTCTCGCTGATGGACCTGCTGCCCACCTTCAACGACCTCGTCAGCGACGGCCAGCCGATCGCGCCCGTCGACCCGCTGCACGGCCAGAGCATGGCCGCCATGCTGCATGGTACCGACACCACGCGCGGTGACGACGTGATGATGGAGTTCCTGGGCGAAGGCGTGTTCGCGCCCGCCTGCATCCTGCGCAAGGACGGGTTCAAGTACGTCTATTGCCGGCACGACCCGGCGATGCTGTTCGACCTCAACACCGACCCCGACGAGCGCCACAACCTCGCCGGCCGGCCCGAGCACGCGGCGCGCGAGACGCAGTTGCGCGAGCAGGTGCTGGCGCGTTGGGACTACCCGGCGCTGGAGCAGACCATCCTGGCTTCGCAGAAGCGACGGCTCTTCGCACAACAGGCCCTGCTGCAAGGCCAGTGGACGGCCTGGGACTGGCAGCCGCCCGCCGATGCCTCGCGCCGCTACGTGCGTGGCGCGGTCGACCCGAACACCACCGCGACGAAAGCCAAGAAGCGTTTCCCCTTCGTCACCGAGGTCAAGCCGCACCATCCGCGCAGCCCGACGACCGACCTGGGCGTCACGCCCGATCCCGCATGAACCCGATCGCACTTTTTAATCTGCAAGGCCGTCGTGCCCTGATCACCGGCGGCAGCTCCGGCATCGGTGCCGCCATGGCGCGCGCGCTGGGACTGGCAGGCGCGAGCGTCGTGCTGGTAGCCCGTCGCCCCGCCGAGCTCGAAGCGGCGGCTGCGGCCTTGCGCGCAGAGGGCATTTCCACCGACACCGTATCCGCCGACCTGGCCGATGTGAAAGCGGCGCCCGAGGTCGCGCGCCAGGCGCAAGCCGGCGGCGCGGGCATCGACATCTTGGTCAATGCGGCCGGGGTCAACCTGCGTCAATCCTTCAGCGAGGTCACGCCCGAGGCCTGGCAAACGCAGTTGGCGCTGCATCTGGGCGCGCCGTTCTTCTTGACGCAGGCCCTGGCACCCGGCATGGCCGAACGCCGCTGGGGGCGCATCATCAACATCGCCTCGCTGCAAAGCTATCGCGCCTTCGCCAACAGCGCGCCCTATGGTGCGGGCAAGGGCGGCGTGGTGCAGCTCACGCGCGCGACCGCTCAGGCCTGGAGCGCGCAAGGCATCACCTGCAACGCCATCGGCCCGGGCTTTTTCCCGACCGCCCTGACCGCGCCTGTGTTTGCCGACGAGGCCATGGCGGCTTACCACGCCGAGCGAACCTGCATGGGGCGCAACGGCACGTTGGAGGACCTGTACGGCACCACCGTCTTTCTGGCCAGCGAGGCCAGTGCATATGTCACGGGTCAGACCCTGATGGTCGATGGCGGATACACAGCACGATGAAAACACCTCTCGACGCTTTCTGGATGCCGTTCACCCCGAACCGGCAGTTCAAGACTAAGCCCCGCCTGGTAGCCGACGCCCACGGCATCGTCTACGTCACGCCCGAGGGGCGCGAGGTGCTCGATGGCATCTCCGGCCTGTGGTGCGTGGGTGCCGGGCACCGGCATCCGCGTATTGCCGAGGCGATGAAGCGACAGATCGATCGGCTCGATTTCGCCTCGAGCTTTCAGGTCGGTCATGCGGGGGCGTTTGAACTGGCCGAGCGTATCGGCAGCCTCGCCCCCCCGGGCCTGGACCGCGTGTTCCTCGTCAACAGCGGCAGCGAAGCGGTCGACACCGCGCTGAAGATTGCGCTCGCTCACGCGCGCGCCACCGGCCAGGGCCAGAAGAACCTGTTCATCGGGCGCGAGCGCGCCTTCCACGGCGTGGGCTTTGGCGGCATCGCCGTCGGCGGCATGACCAACAACCGACGCGCCTTTGGCGGCGCGATGCTGCGCGCCGATCATCTGGCGAGTACCTGGGACCCGATGACCCAGGCCTTTGTGCGCGGACAGCCGCTGGACGGGGGTGTGGCGATGGCCAACGAGCTCGAGCGCCTGGTGACACTGCACGACGCCTCCAACATCGCGGGGGTGGTGATCGAGCCCTTTGCCGGCTCCACGGGCGTGCTGGTACCGCCGGTGGGCTACCTGCAACGCCTGCGCGAGATCTGCGACCGGCATGGGCTGCTCCTGATTTTTGACGAGGTCATCACCGGCTTTGGCCGGCTCGGAGAGATGTTCGCGGCCCAGGCCCTGGGCGTGGTGCCCGACATGATCGTGTTTGCCAAGACCGTGACCAACGGCGCCGCCCCGATGGGCGGGGTGATCGTGCGGCGCGAGCTTCATGACGCGGTCATGCAGGGCCCGCAGCACCTGTCCGAACTGATGCACGGCTACACCTGCTCGGGCCACCCCCTGGCCTGCGCCGCGGCCCTGGCGCAGATGGACGTGCTCGAAGAGGAGCAGCTGCCCGCACGCGTGCGCGCACTCGCCCCCCAGTTCGAGTCCATCGTCCATGCCCTGGCCGATGCGCCGGGCGTGGTGAGCATCCGCAACCTGGGCCTGGCCGCCGGCATCGAGCTGGCCTCCGACCCCTCAGGGCCAGGCCAACGCGGCGCGCGCGCGCAAGTGGCCGCCTTTGACCGAGGCGTTCTCACGCGTGCGCCCGGCGATACCCTGATCCTCGCGCCGCCTTTCATCAGCAGCACGGACGACATCCAGCGCATGGCCGACCGCCTGCGACTGGCCATTGAAGACACCGCACAACCGGAGACCTGACCATGCGAGCCCTCGTTTACACCCAAGCCAACGAAGTCCAGCTCCAGGAGCGCCCGCTGCCGCGCGCCGAGGCGGGCGAGGTGGTGATCAAGATCGAAGCCGTGGGCATCTGCGGCTCCGACCTGCACGCCTGGCACGGCCATGACCCGCGGCGCAAGCCGGGCCTGGTTCTGGGTCACGAGTTCGTGGGCGCCATCACCGAATCGTCGGCACCCGGCTTCGAGGTGGGTACGCGCTACACCGGCAATCCCCTGATCACCTGCGGCGTGTGCGATTACTGCGTCCAGGGCCGCAACAACCTGTGCTCCAACCGCACCATGGTCGGCATGACCCGGCCGGGCGCCTTTGCCGACTACATGAGCATTCCTGCCGCCTCGCTGGTGGCGATGCCGCAAGACCTCTCGGCGCGCGCCGCGGCGCTCACCGAGCCTGCCGCCACCGCGTGGCACGCCGTGCTGCTCGTCATGCGCAGCACCGTCCGCCCGATTCCGGAGTGCAACATCCTCGTGATCGGGGCGGGCGCCATCGGCATGCTCACCGCCTTGCTCCTGCGCCACCTCGGGGCCCGCAGCGTGACGGTGACCGATCTGAACGCCTCGCGCCGACAGGCGATCGAGCGCCATGCGCACGCGCGGGCCATCGACCCCACCCAAACCACGCTGCCGGAATCGTCCTTTGACATCGTGATCGATGCAGTGGGCGCCAAGGTCACGCGTAACCAGGCCTTCGCCGCGATCAAGCCGGGCGGCGTGATCATGCACGTGGGCTTGCTCGATTGGTCCAGCGAGATCGACATGCGCAAACTCACGCTGGCCGAGATCACGTTGCTGGGCACCTACACCTACACCACGAGCGATCTGCGTGCTACGGTGGCGGCGCTGGCCGACGGCGCGTTTGGTGATCTGTCGTGGGTCGAGGAGCGGCCACTGGTCGACGGCCAGCAGGCCTTCCTCGATCTGGATCAGGGCAAGTGCGCCGCGGCGAAGATTTTGCTGCGGCCCTGAACTTCTCGGCGGGGCTGACCGATGCGGACCATCTTTGTTCTCTTTGACTCGCTGGTCAGAACCGCGCTGGGTTGCTACGGCGGCACCTCGATCCCCACGCCCAACTTCGACCGGTTTGCGGCCAAGGCCGTCACCTTTGACAAGCACTACGCAGGCAGCCTGCCGTGCATGCCGGCGCGACGCGAGATGCACACCGGGCGGATGAACTTTCTGCATCGCAGCTGGGGCCCACTCGAGCCCTTCGATGATTCGTTCTCCGAGATCCTGCAAGCCCAGGGCGTCTACACCCATCTCGTCTCTGACCACTACCACTACTGGGAGGATGGTGGCTCCAGCTATCACAACCGCTACAGCACCTGGGAGTTCATCCGCGGTCAGGAGTGGGACAAGTGGAAGGCGATGGTCGAGCCGCCCCTGGACCGGTTCAAGCGCGACTATCACCCGCTGCAGTTCTCTCAGACGCGTGCCGACGGCCGGCTGCAGCATCTGGTGAATCGGGAGTCGATGACCCACGAGGACGCTTTTTGTACCCCGCGAACCTTTGCGGCCGGCTTCGAGTTTCTGGATGCGAACCGTGATGCGGACAACTGGCTCTTGCACCTGGAAATGTTCGATCCGCATGAGCCCTTTCATGCGCCAGAGCGCTTTCGTGCGATGTTTCCCTCGGGCTACCAGGGCCCGGTTCTGGAGTGGCCGCGGTATGCGCGCGTTCAGGAGAGCCCCGACGAAATCCGCGAGCTGCGCTCTAACTACGCGGCCCTGGTGGCCATGTGCGACGAATACTTCGGGCGTTTGCTGGACTACATGGACACCCGCGACATGTGGGGCAACACCGCGGTCATCCTGACCACCGACCATGGTTTGCTACTCGCCGAGCACGACTGGTGGGTGAAAAACCGGATGCCGTTTTACGAGGAGATTGCCCACATCCCCCTGCTGGTCTACCACCCCGCCCACGCGGACCAGGGGGGTGCGCGTCGGCAGGCACTGACCCAGACGATCGACCTGATGCCCACCGTTCTGAGCTGGTACGGCATCGATATTCCGCCCCAAGTGGAAGGCCACGATCTCACGCCGCTGTTGCAAACGGAGAAAAAGCTTCGCGATGTGGCGCTGTTTGGCATGTTTGGCGCGGCGACTAACGTCACCGACGGTCGGTACGTGTACTTTTTCTACCCGCAAGATATGGCGGCCCAGGAGCTCTATGAGTACACCCTGATGCCCATGCATCAAAAGACGCTTTTTACCCGCGAGGAGCTGCGCGAAGCCACGCTGGTCAGCAACATGGCGTACACCGGTGGCGTGCCAGTGCTCAAGATCCCCGCGCGACGAAACAATGCGAATCAGCCCTGCGGCCATACCGGCCAGGGCGTCTACGAAGACACGCGCACCGTTCTCTACGATCTGCAGGTCGATCCGGGGCAGAACACCCCGATCGAAGCGCCCGACGTCGTGGCCCGTCTGATCCAACACATGATCGAGGTCATGGTTCGCAACGAAGCGCCGCCGGAGGCTTTCTTGCGACTGGGCATCGCGGCGAATGGGTTGTTCAAGCCACCCAAGGATCCAGCACCTGCAGGTCGGGGTACTGAAAGTCTTTGAGGTTGCGCGTGACCAGCGTCAGTCCATGCGCCAAGGCCGTTGCGGCAAGCAGGCTGTCGATGGCGGGCAACGGCCGGCGCGCTTGGGAAAGCAGTCGACCCCATCGATCGGCCACGGCGGCATCCACCGAGACGATGCGACCGGCAAAGTAAGCAGGCAGTTCGACCTCCAACCAATCGAGCAGGCGGCGTTTGCGGGCCTCCTGCATCAGGCCCTCAACGCCCTTGCGCAACTCGCCCAGGGTCAACACAGACAAGTACAAGGTGGTCGCTGGGCGTTCGGCCATCCACCGCACCACCTGGGCGTCCGGTTGGCGCTTGCGCAGTTCCGACAGGACGTTGGTGTCAATCAGATAGCTCACAGCGCGACGTCACGGGTGAGGCTGGGGTCACGCTGCAGGTCGATGTCCTCGGCGCCGAACAAAGGCGAGCTGCGCATGAACTCGACCAGCGACTGCCCTGTGCCGGTGAGGCGCTCGTACTCGGTCTTGGACAGAACCACCGCCACTTCACGACCATGCCAAGTGATCGCCTGTGGCCCCCCGTGCTCGGTTTCCCGGACCAATTCGGACAGGTGGGCCTTCGCCTCTTGAATTTGCCAAGCACGCATCGTCGCCTCCAATCTAACCAGAATGGTCAGATTTTAGAGGGCCACGCGTTGGTCGTCAACGGGGCGCTGGCGGGCATGATCGGGGGAGCCCAGAAACACCCATGGACACCCTCAACGCCCCCGACACCGCCACCGGCCTGCCCTTCGAGCGGCTGATCCCGGCCCTGCACGACCTGTTCGTTCAGGGCTGCACGGTGCCGATGCGTCACACCCATGTTGTCGGCACGCCCGAGACCGGCGCAGGCACCGTGCTGCTCATGCCCGCTTGGCAAGAAGGCGGGCGCATGGGCGTGAAGACGGTGTGCATCTATCCGGACAACCGCCACCAGGGGCTGCCGGGCCTGCATTCGGTCTATGTCCTGTTCGATGCAAGCACCGGCGTGCCGCTGGCCCTGCTCGATGGCGATGGGATCACCTCGCGGCGTACGGCAGCGGCCTCGGCGCTGGCGGCGAAGTTTCTGAGTCGGGCCGACGCGCGCCGCCTGCTGGTGGTCGGTGCGGGGCGCGTGGCGAGTCTGTTGCCGCAGGCCTATCGCACGGTGCGGCCGATCGAAGACGTGCAGGTGTGGGACATCGACACCGCCCTGGCCACGCAGTTCGTCGAGCGCCTGCGTGGCGAGGGCTTTCGCGCCTCGCTCGCAAGCGACCTGGCGACAGCCGTCGCCAGCGCCGACATCGTCAGCTGCGCCACCCTGTCCACCACGCCCCTGATCCACGGCACCTGGCTACAAGCCGGTACCCACCTGGACTTGATTGGCAGCTTCACCCCCACCATGCGCGAGAGCGACGATGCGTGCGCGGGCGTGTCCACCGTGTTCGTGGACACCCAAGAAGCCGTGATGAAGTCAGGCGACCTGCTCTCGCCCATTGCCAGTGGCGTCTTGCGTCAAGAAGCCATCGCCGCCGACCTGGCCACGCTGTGCCGCGGCCAGCATCCGGGGCGCACGCGCGAGGACGAGATCACCTTGTTCAAATCGGTGGGCACCGCCCTCGAAGACCTGGCCGCCGCCTCGCTCGCCTATGACGCGCGGCAGGCCCACGCCGCACTCAATCGAGCTGCACGCCCGTCGCCTTGATCGGCTTTTCCCAGCGGGCGAGATCCGCCTTTTGGGCAGACGCCAGATCGGCCGAGCCCGAGCCGATGGGGTCGTAGCCCAGCGCACGCAGCTTGGCCTGCATGGCCGGATCGCGCACCATCTTCATCATGGCCCGCTCCAGGCGCGTCAGGGCCTCGCCCTTGAGGCCGGCGGGGCCATACATCGCGAACCAGGCGGTGGCCTCCATGTTCACGCCCGCCTCTTTCAGCGTGGGCACCTCCGGCACCTGCGGATCGCGCTGGCCGCCGGTGACGCCGATGATGCGCACCTTGCCGCTGCGATGCAGTTCGGCGGTCTCACTCACCACATCAAACTTGTAGTCGATGTGGCCGCCTAGCAAAGCATTGTTGGCAGGCGCGCCCCCTTGAAAGGGCACATGGTTCAAGGTAATGCCGGAAGACTGCTCCATCAACACGCCCATGAAATGCGGCAGCGTGCCGGCGCCCGGTGTGCCGTAGCTGCTGGCGCCCGGCTTGGCCTTGGCCAGGGCGATCATCTCAGCGAGGGTCTTAGCAGTCGTGGCCGGGCCCGCCACCACGCCAAACTGAAAGCGCGCGATCTGTGAAACGGGCGTGAAGTCACGCACCGGGTCGTAATCGAGTTTCTTGTACACGTGAGGAAACAGCACCATCGGCCCACTGGGCAACACGATCACCGTCTGACCATCGGGCTTGGCGGCCTTCACCAGATTCAGCGCCAGCCGCCCACCTGCGCCCGGCTTGTTATCCACCACGATGGGGCCAAAGTCATCGCGCAGCCCGTCGGCCACCATGCGGGCGAGCACGTCGGCCGAACCGCCCGGGGCAAAGCCCACGAGGATGCGCAACGGGGGTTTGTCTTGTGCCTGGGCCAGGGTGGTCAGGCCGGCCAACAGGGCCAGGGCGATGAGGCTTCGGGGCAGAAAGGACATGGGAAGTCTCCTTGCAAGGCGTCACGGTCGGTATGCCGTGAGACACAGCCGAACTGTATCCCCTGCCAAGGCGCACTCGCCCTGCGCCCTATCCTCGAAAACCCTCGGTCCGCAGACGCCGCGCTTACTTCACCAGCGTGACGGGCAGACGCGTTCCCACCAACACTTTTTGGGCAACGGAGCCCATGACCAGATCGCACAGCGGAGAGCGTCCCTTGGCGCCCATCACGATCAAATCAAAGCCCCCGGTTTCAGCGATCTTGAGGATCTCTTGCGCCACATGACTCGCCGCAAGCGGCGCGTCGAGCGCCGGGCCCGTCTTATCAGGCGTCACGCGCAAGACCTTAGGTTCCGACTCGTGGCTATCTTGGCCATCGTCACCGACAGCGGCTTTGGCACCGACGGGATGCAGACCCAAGGGATCATGCACAGACAAAGAGATGACCGCGCATTTTTCGTAGCCAGAGGCGAGCTTCTCGGCATATTTCGAAGCGCGCAGAGCAGACGCAGATCCGTCGGTAGGGACCAGTATTTTCATGATCGACCTCGCTAGCGAACAACCAAAACGGGAATGGAGCAATGCGTCAGAACATTGGCCGTCTCGCTCCCGAGCAACAGACGCTTGACACCCCGACGCCCGTGTGAGGCCATCACGATCAACTCGGAGTCCAGGTCCTCGGCCGTCTTGACGATGGCCTCCGCCACCAAGTCACTGCTCAAAACGACCGGCTTGACGACCACGCCCTTTTCCTTGCCTGCCGCCACAACGACGTCCAAGAGATTTTCTGCGTCATGCCGCCAGCTCGCGAGCAGATGCTTGGCCTCCCGCTCGCCCAGGCACATCGCGCCCTCGAAGAACGACCGCTGCACGCGGGGAATCACATTGAGGGCATACAGCTCCGCGCCATACTGCGCGGCCAGATCAATCGCACTCCCGACCGCCTTATGCGAAAGCTCAGATCCATCCGTGGCCACAAACAATTTTTTATACATGCAATCTCCTCAAGAAAGTTCAGTCCTCTTACAAGGGCTGCCGATCTTCAAGCGTGAGACGTCCAATGGAATGTGCGCTGACGCGCAAAGGGAGCCCACCGAACACAGCGAGCCGTAGCGTGAACACTCTGTGGGTCGGCGAACAAAGCACCGCGATGAAAAGCCAGAAGATGGCGTTGCGGGGGAGGAGGTTGAGTGTCCCTCAGCGTCCTGCTAACTGGAGGCGGGGGTCGCAAGGTCCATTGACAATGAGTTGAGTGGCTGAGTTGTTGCGCTCAGCGATTTGACGACAACCGGGAGGGTCACCCTCACTGTCATTGTTCAATCGCAGCCGACTCATACACGACCTCTGGGCAGCCAGATGGAGAGACGCTTGACTTTCCCCCTCGCACCTTTTTTTTGATGCCGTCTTGGACGGCATCCTCGGTACCGCAGCGGTACGCGTCTTATTTGCCGGCGCGTTGACGCGCTTGCCGTGCAAACTCACCCGCAGCGTGCGACATCTTCACCGCATGTGCCGCTGACTCCGTGGCCATTTGTGTGGCGTAGGCCGCCGCAGCAGACGCTTGCGCGCATGCATCCTCCGCATGCTTAGCCAAGGCCATGGCCGCCGCCGCCGACGCAGCCGCCGCGGAGGCTGCGGCCTCTAGTGCGGCCTCGGCCGACTCATTGGCCGCTTGCGCCGCATTCTCGGCCGCCAGCACGACGTCTGCCCCGGCAGCCAGCTTGGCGGTTTCTGCGCAATACGACGCCGACTGGGCTGCGCGCTGCGCTGCGTTCGCCGCACGTGTCGCGGCTTCGGCAGACGTGAGGGTCAGTTGCTTGAGGGACGCCAGGTTCTCGGCGTACTTCGTGTTCAGCGACTGAAAATTTTCCTTGATCAACCGGACTTCTTCCTCGAGTGCACGTAATGAGCGTTTGATATCTGATTCGTCTGTTTTCATAAAACGCCCTTTGTATTGAGTCTGTTTGGATGGTAGTCGATCTGACGTGCTGTGCGCGGGAGGTCACTTCTCAATCGCAGACGCAGCCGTTGCACGCAGCAGCGTACGCAGCTGCGAATTGGTCTCCTGCAGTTCGTCGATTCTGTGCTCATAGCGCATGACGACCGCCATCCCGAAAAGATCCAAGTCGTAATCGCGGCGGATCCGCACCGCTCTTTGCACCCAGTGGATGCAGTTGACGGGGAAACACAAGCCTGCCGAGTTCATATGAAGCACTGGCAGCACGCCGTACTCCAGAAGCTCGTGTAACTCGTCATGCGCCAGTTCACACCGCACTGCCATCTCGTTGAATTCAATGTAGCCAGCCGATTGCATGAGCCCTCCTGCATCTGGATTTTCAAGCGACAGCAGATCCCGGATGCGTTCTTTCAACCACATACACGGCGTTGCGCGTGCGTGCACACAGCCCCGTCGGCCCCTGCGTGGCCGCCCGCACAGTCCCCACGCGCGTGGCACAGCACCATGCAGGTCTTTCTTCATGAGATCGAACGATGACCCTCGCGCTCGCTTCGCCGACCCCCTTGCTCACGGAACCCGAGCTGTCTGCCCTTATGCAGCGAGAGCCGCCCCCGCAAGCGCGCCGCCCGGCACCCATTGAGATCATGTTTGCCGACCCTCACCCGGTCGTGATCGATGGACTCAATCACACGTTTGCAAATCACCCCGACTTCGTCGTGAAGAATTGCGTTCGCGACGGCGCGACGGCGTGGCGTGAGATCTTGAAATTTCAACCGGATATCGTGGTGATGGAGCTCACACTGGGTGAGAAAGACAGTTTGAGTTTGATCCGCGATCTGAAGAATGCGCGACTCAGAACCCTTCCTGTGATCTTCACCCATGCGAATCTGCTGGGGGCCTTAGAGGCGATGGCAGAAGGTGTCAACGGGCTGGTTTCCAAACGCAAGCCCAAAGAGGTCCTGATGGAATGCATACGCGAGGTGCATCATGGCCAGCAGTGGCTCGACGATGACTTTTCGATCTTCGGGCTATCCCGCAACGATGTGCCGCTGGCGCCCCCGCTCTTCAAGCGACACCTCACACTGCGGGAGCTGTCGGTGGTTCAACTCCTGATTCGCGGTCAGTCAAACCGTGAGATCGCACGCACGTTCTCCATGGCGGAGGGCACGGTCAAGGCGCATCTCAAACACATCTACCAGAAGCTCCAATGCGACAACCGGGTGGGCTTGCTCTCACGCATGCGACTTGACAGCAACTAATGGGCGCGTCGCCCCACCGTCTGCGGGGGTCGCGATCCGGGGATCAGAGAACCGGAAAGAGCCTCAGGTCTTCTCGCTTGATGATGCCGTAGCACTCACAGGTCGTTTTTAAGAGCGCGCCGCGATTGAGAACCTGGATGTGTCCTCGCGAATAGCGGATGGCCCCCATTTTCTCAAGTCGCTTGGCGGCTTCGCTGACGCCTTCACGCCGCACGCCCAAGGAGCGAGAAATCACTTCATGCGTGAGCGATAGGTCGTTGCCTGCGACGCGATCGAGTTGAAGCAGCAGGGTTCGGCTCAGCTGCTGTTCGATGCTATGCCGTCGGTTGCACACCGCTAACTGCGAGGCATGGGTCATGAGAATCTGCATGTAATGCAAGATCAATTGACGGAACAGACCCGACGAATTGAACTCCTGCAACATCCAGGACGCAGGGAGGCGGTACGCGATCCCACTGGCGACGACGACGGCCTTGCTTGACGTCGATGCGCTCCCCATGAAGATGAACACGCCGGCCATTCCCTCATTGCCCATTTGGGCAAATTCGGCGGATTTCCCGTCATCGAAATCGTATTGCTGCGAGATGATGGCGGTCAGAGGGAAGTAGATGTGGTTGATCGGCTGCCCGGCGTCAAAAAGAATCTCGCCGATCTTCAGATGCACCAACTCGATTTGGGGTTTCCATCGCTCCCAATCCAGATCGGCCAGCGACGCCATCAATCTATTGCCTTGCTTCACGATAGACGACTGGGCAATGTTCATTCTTAGACTCCCTTGTACTGCCGAGTCCAGTGTAGGAGGCCGTGTCCCGCTCATGCGTTGGTCGTCGCACATAGCCGCCTCCGTGCATTGACCTTCGCGCGCTGACAACACCGTCATGAGGTGGGTCCTGTGATGCGACGAACGGACCTTCCGATCATCAAGACGCCCACACCGGCATACAGCAGGCTCAACACGCCGAGTGATTGCAGCGGGTACTCCTGCCACCAAAGAGCGACGAGCAGGGCGCCGAAAGCGATCAGGCTGATCCCAATGAGGATGAACCCAATCGCTGCCATACACAGCGCGATCAGCAGATTTTTCCGAAACGCTCTGAGCCTGCAGGAGACCGCACGCCACTCGATTTCCAACAAGGCGATCACGCTACCGATCCAGCTCGTTCGCGCGAGCAGGCGCTGCAACCAGGATTCATCCATCCGTGTGCCCCTCCTCAACGCCGCCTGGCCAACAGGCCCACCAACAACCCCAGTGCGGCCGACAGTCCTACAGCTTGTAGCGGGTGGTTCTGAACGTAGGTCTGTGTGCTTTGCGCGGTGTGAGTCAGCTTGTCGCTCGCATGGGTCTCTAGACGATGCAGACGATCCATCGCTTTTCCGAGCTGGTCGGACACCGACTGCTTGAGTGCAGCGACGCTGCCTTTATCGTCCGCAGACGGCGCATGCATCAGGGCCTGAACGTCACTCACTGCCGTTTTCAGGTCATGAATCAGTTTCATTTTCTGGGTCTCATACGGGTCGGTCATCGTCTTCTCCTTAGAAAGAGGGCCAGTCTGATGAGGCGCGATCACGCTGACTGTGCGTTGCCACACGACGCCCCCCCCATCACGGTGATCGCCGGAATAGGCGGCCTCTCTTCGCGACGACGCTGTGCCATCGGGGGGAGAGAGATGTTGCGAGCCCTGCATATTTGTTAATTATTACTAATTTATTGACTTGAATAATAATTTATTTTAATTTTGATTGGATTGTTTGATTTCGGTCATGTGAGAGCGGTCTGAGACGCTCACACACATAGATTAGTTATCACTAAAGTATTCTTATTGGCATGCGGGCAACCCGGCGCAAGCGGCGCAATGAGGCGCACGCGCATCCGACTCAGGAGTCGTTGATTCAGGGGGGTGCGCAGGCCCTGCGCTTATGAAGCGGGCCTCAGCAGGGTGCCCCGACTGGCATTTCAGCCTGGCACAAAGAACCGACCTGCTGCCCGCGCGGTGGCAGCAGCGGATGAAGTCGCCCTGAGCGTCGCGCTCAGCGGCGCGGCGGCAGAAACAGGGTCACACCTTCCATGTACCCCTTCAAGCCCGCCATGCCGTATTGCCGACCAATGCCCGATTGACGGGCGCCACCAAAGGGGGCGAAGGGGTCGGCGCCCATATGGCGATTGACCCAAACCGTGCCGGCATGCAGTTGCAGCGCCAGCTCGCTCGCCCGCGCGGCGTCGCCGCCCCACACCGAAGCCCCCAGGCCATAGGGGCTGCGGTTGGCGCGGGCAATCACGTCGTCGATGTCGGTGTACGCAATCACGGGCAACACCGGACCAAAAGGTTCTTCATCGACCAGACGCGTGCCTTCGGCCAGTCCAGCCACCACCGTCGGCTCCACAAAATAGCCATCGCCCGGCAGCGCGTGGCCGCCTGCGAGCACCCGAGCGCCAGGCTGCTGCCACGTATCGGCCAGGATGGACTGCACGATGTCAAACTGCGCGCGGTTTTGTACCGGCCCCATCTGGGTTCCAGACGCGAACGGATCGCCCACTTTCACCGCCCGCGCGATCTGCGCCAAACGCTCGCAAGCCTGCTCGTACAAAGACGCGTGCACATACAGGCGCTTGATGGCCATGCACACTTGGCCGCAGTTGACGAACGATGCATCGAACAAGGCCTGTGCGATGGTGTCGATCGACGCATCGGGCAGCACGATGGCAGGGTCGTTGCCCCCCAGCTCCAAGGTCAGGCGCTTGAGATTACCCGCCGCAGAGGCCATCACACGCCGACCGGTAGCAACCGAGCCGGTGAACGAGATCTTGTCAATGCCAGGATGCTCACTGATCCACTGGCCCAGCGCATTGCCGCCGGCCAACACATTGAGCACCCCCGCCGGGAACAAGGTCCGGGCGTACTCGGCCAAGCGCAGCATCGTCAGCGGGGTGTAGGGGCTGGGCTTGAGCACCACGGTGTTGCCCGCGTACAGCGCGTGCGCGATCTTGGGCACGCTCAGAACCAAGGGCATGTTCCAGGGCGTGATCGCACCCACCACGCCCAGCGGCCGGTAATGCACCTCGACGCGCCCCGTGGCGTCATCGCGCAAGGACTCGGGTGCGATCTCCATCTGCACGAACTGCTCCACCAGCATGGCGGCACGGCCGACCTCCATCCGGGCGGCCGCCAGCGGCTTGCCCTGTTCCAGCGTGATGAGCCCGGTCAATTCGTCTTGGTGGGTGCGGATCACCGCCGCCAATTGCAGCAAGGCGGCACGGCGCTCGGCGGGCGGGGTGGCGCCCCAGGCAAGCTGCGCGGCGCGCGCGCTGGCCACCGCGTGATCCAGATCAGCGCGCGTGGCCTCTACGCACGGGGCGCACACCGCACCCGTGCCCGGGTGAATCACCGAAAAGGTCTGCCCGCTGTCCACCAATTGGCCGCCGATCAGATGCCGCACGGGGCGTTGGACCAGCGTGGCCTGAATCTGTGCGGCGGTGATGTCGGTGCGAGGGGTGTCGGGCGAAGAGGATGTCATGGTCGCAATCGATGGAGAGCCGTTGAAGGGGCGAGCACCTCAGGCCGGTGCAGCGTCTACATGGGCGGGCCCGGGGACAAAGCTGTCACTGAAGAAATTGCGCGCGTCCAGCCCGAGCGACTCGGCACAGGCCACGCGCGTGGCGGTCACCATCGCTGGCGCGCCGCAGCAATACACCTCGTGATCGGCCAGCGCGCTCGCACCCGCATACAGGGAGCGCACCGCCGCATCGACCCGCCCGTGAAAGGCGTCCAGGGCCTGGGCGTCCGCCGCATCTTCGATCGCTGGCACATAACGGAAATCGGACCACGCTTGCTGCCAGCGCTTGACGGCAGCGGGCAGGTACAACCCCTGGCGATCGCGTGCGCCCCACACTAAAGTGACGGGGCGGCGGATGCTTTTTTTGATCATGTGATCCAGCAGCGATTTCACGGGCGCAAAACCGGTGCCGCCCACCACGCACAACATGGGTGCGGTCGACTCTTCGCGCAGCTCGAACTGGCCGAAGGGCAACTCCACGTCCAACACCGCGCCGGACTCCAGCGTGCTCACGATCTGGGTGAACTGGCCACCGGGCACATGACGCACATGCAACTGCAAGGTGTCGCTCTCGTGCGGTGGATTAGCCAGCGAGTACGCACGCTGGCTGCTATCAGGCAGGCACACCTGCACGTACTGGCCAGCCTTGAAGCGCGCGCGTTGGCCGGCGGGCAGGCGCAGCACCAGCAGGCTCACATCCGGTGCGACCCGCGTGTTGCGAAACACCTTGACCTGCACACGCCGTCGCGCCGTCGGATCGATCCGGCGCCAGCTCAGTGGCGAAATCTGCAGATCACTCTGCGGGGTACACACGCACAACAGATGTTGGCCCTCGGGCGTGGCTTCGGTGCGGGCCGGGCCCTGCACCTGACCCGACAGTACGCTGCCTGCGCACGTACCGCACACGCCTTTGCGGCAGGAATACGGCAGCTCAATCCCCGCCTTGAGCGCGGCATCGAGCACGGTCTGGCCGGCTTGCGCCGAAAAATGGACATCGCTGTCCGCGATGCGAATCTCGAAGGTCATGAACTCAAAGCGGCAGGGCCAGCAAGGTGTCGGTCACGGTGCTGTCGCACACGGCCACACGCTGGGCCAGCATCAGCCGCCCCTGCGTGCGCACAAACCGGTCACGGTACTCGCCGGTGGCAAACAGACGCGTCTCGCCGTGCAGCATGATGCGCGCCACCATGAAGGGGGTGCAGGCCGTGGCAGTGTCTGAATCGGCTGTCTGCAAGACGGGCATCCCCAGCAAGTGGCGATACGACTGGCGTTCGTAGATATTGGCCTCACGCAGCGCCGCGATGCGGTCTTGCAGCATGGCGCGCGAGTCGGCGTAGACGATGCCGGCGGGCAGGCCCTCGCGCTCGTTGTCGGCGCTGGTGATGCGATACAGGCAGTCTTCGGTGAAGAAATCGGGCCACTTCTCCAGCTGGTCGTTGTCAATCGCATGCGCGTAGGCCGCATTGAAGGCGCACAGCGCGAGCAGGTCGATCATGCTGGGCTCTCCATGTGCGTGCGGTACGCCTTCCAGAAGCCACGCACCGAGGTCTCGGTGGCTCGCCCTTCGCTGGAAGACACGCTGTCGCCGCCCATTTCGACTACCGCCTCGTGATCGTCGGCCCCCGCGATACCCCGTTGCACAAAGCCGCCCACTGCGCCATCTTCCATCGAGATGAAGCCGGCTGGCCCCACCAGATTCAGCTGCTTGAGCCGCGCCTTTTGCTGCGCCGGCGTGTCGTCGGCATAGCCCAGATACGTCCAGTGCAACTCGGACTTGTCTTGTCCGGTCGGCACCAGCTGACGCACGGCCAGACAGTTTTGAATCTGCTGCAACACAAAGCCCGGGAACACCGACAAGATCTGCAAGGTCACGCCGTCGTCAAATTCCTGGAAGCCCTCGAGCACGCCAGGGTCCTTGAGCCGATAACGGTCTGTGTCGGAGCGCAGGCCCTGCTCCCGGTAGGAGGTGTCGGCGACGGCAGCGCCATCGATCATCGAGAAGCTCACATGGTGGCCGCCCGATTCATCGACGATCACGCCGCCTTTTTGCGACAGCCGATTGAGTTCGAAGGTGGTGAAGAACAGGTGCAGCAAGCTCGCGTGGTAGCTGTCCTTCACGTTCTCCATATAGAGCTTCCAGTTGTTTGGAAGCGCCTGGGTAAAGCGCCCGATCACCTTCACCGGCTTGTGCATCACCCGCTCGATGCGCGCGCAGATTTCCTCGCCCAGGTATTCCTCGATCGGGGGCACATCGTCACTGAAGCTGCCAAACACCAGCCCGCAGTACACGGCCACGCGCAGCTTGCGTGGTCCGTGTTCTTGCTTGCAGAAGGTCTCGGGCATGCCACCCTGCCCCTTCACGCCCTTTTCGAAGGCCACGCCCGTCAGGTCACCCTGACGGTTGTAGCTCCAGGCGTGATAGACGCACTGGAAACTGGGCGCGCGCCCGCTCTTTTCCAGTGCGATCAGCGCGCCGCGGTGGGCGCAGCGATTCTCGAAGGCATAAATCTCACCATCGTCGTCTCGCACCACCACCACGGGTGCATCGCCCACATGGGTGGTGCGATAGCAGCCCGGCTCGGGCAGCTCGGCATCCAGGCACAGGTAGTTCCACGTCGGCCCGCGAAAGATCCGCTCCTGCTCTTGGCGCGAAACCGCGGTGTCGGTGTAGATCGCGTACGGGATACGCGTGTAGCCGGGCCCGCTCCAGCGGGGGGTAGGTGCTTGCATGCTCAATCAACTCGGGGTGAAAGACTTGGAATCGCGTGCGCTGTGCGCGCTCAGGTGCGCTTGCTGTGCTTGGCGATGAGGGACTTGGCGCTTTCCAGCAGTTTCTTGCCGTCAAAGCCACGCTTGCTCACCTCGGCCACCCACTCGTCGTCCACGCTGTCCGTGAGCTTCTGGAACTCGGCGGTCTCGGCGGCACCGAAGGTGTGCACGGTGTTTCCAAGATCGAGCACCATCTTGCGGCTGATCGGGTCGTAGTCTTGCTGCACTTTCCCCATCCAGGCCGAGACGTCGGCGCCCGAGTTGGCATCGATGACCCGCTTGAGGTCCGGCGCCAGGGAGTCGTACTTGGCCTTGTTCATCGACATCACGAACACCGAGGTGTAGAGCGCCGGGCTGCTCTCAGGGAATTCGCTGTGGAACTTGCACAGTTCATGCACCTTCACCGAGGAGATCACCTCCCAGGGCAAGGCGCAGCCGTCCACCGTGCCTTTGCTCAGGGCGTCCGCGACGGCCGGCAAGGGCAGACCCACCGGCGTGGCGCCGGTCTTGCCCAGAAGCTTGGTGGCCATGCGCGAAGGACCGCGAATCTTCATGCCACGCAGATCGGACGCCGACTTCACCAGCTTGTTCTTGGTATGCAGCAGACCGCGGCCATGGGTGTGGAAGGCCAGGGTGTGGGTTTCCTTGAACTCGTCGGGCATTTGGGTGGTGAAGTATTCCCACGCCGCGCGTGAGGCGCCCTCGGCGTCCTTCATCATGAACGGCAGCTCGAACACCTCAGCACGCGGAAAGCGGCCACCGGTCAGGCCGGGCAGCGTCCAGGAGATGTCGACCACGCCGTCACGCGCCTGGTCATACAAGTTGGGGGGCGTGCCGCCCAATTGCATGGCGGGATAGCCCTCGAACTTGATCCGCCCATTCGATTCCTTTTCCACCTTGGCCATCCAGGCCTTGTGGATGTAGAGCCAGACGTTGGAGGCCGGCGACATGAAGGTGTGGAATTTCAGGGTCACGCTTTGCTGCGCGAGGCCGCTGAGCGCGGGGGCGCCCAGAGCCAGTGCAGCACCGGATTGAATAAGTCGACGTCGCTGGATCATGGTGTGTCTCCTGGTTGGTTTACTTGGGATTGAGGGCGAGAAAAGTTGTGCAGGGCCTGCGTCAGAGGAAGACGCCGCCGCCATCGACGGCCAGCGTCTGGCCCGTCACGAAGGCGGCGCCATCACTGACCAGATACGCCAGGGCGGCCACCAGATCGGCGGGCACCTGATCGCGCTGGATGCAGCGGCCCACCGTGCGGGCGTTGTCGCCAATACGCTGATGCAAATCGGTTTGCAGCACGCCGTCGCTCAGAGTGAATCCTGGAGCGATCGCGTTGACAGTGATGTGGTCCTTGGCCAGCTCGCGGGCCAGCGAACGGGTGAAGCCGATGACCGCGCCCTTGCTCGCCACGTAATGCGCCATATTGGGCGGCCCCTTGATCGGAACGGTCGAGGCAATGTTGATCAGACGGCCACGGCCACTGCGACGCAAAGCCGGCAAGGCCGCCTTGGCGCAGTTGAACGGCCCCATCGAGTTGACTTCCATCACCCGCATCCACTCGGCGTTGCTGATTTGGTCAAAGGGCTTGAGCGTGAGCGTGGTGAACAAGCCCGCGTTGTTCACCAGGGCGTCGAGCCCGCCAAACGCGGTCTCGGCGGCTTTCACCATCGCGGCGGCATCGGTTTCGCTCACGACATCGGCAGTCACCCCGATCGCTTGGCCGCCGGCGTCACGCAGTCGCTGGGCCGCCTCGTCGGCGCCGCGCAGGTCGGTCACCACCACGCGGTGGCCCAGGCCCACCATGTGCGCGCAAAACGCGTAGCCGATGCCGCTGGCACCGCCGGTGATCAGGATGGTTTTGGGGGACTCAGGGGTCACGTTCAGGTGGGTCGTCATATCAAGCAGTGGGGGCCAACTCGGCGAGCTTCACGCGCGCGTCAGCCGCCTGGGTGGGGGTAAGGTGGAGGGGAGCCGCCAGCAATTTACGGGCGGCCATGTGGTCAGCGGGATGGTTGATGGATTCGACGGCGGTTAGCAGGCCCTCACGCAGGCGCAACACCGAAAACCGCCCCTGCGCGACCTCGCCGCGCAGCACGGCGACATCGCTGGAATGCGCCAGGCCCGCGATCTGCAGGCGGTTGGCGCCCTGATCGCTCCAGAACCACGGCACCTTGCGGTAAGGCGCGGGCCGACCGGCGATGCGAGCGGCGACGCAGCGCGCCTGGTCCACCGCGTTTTGCACCGACTCCAGACGGATCGCAGCACCCTCCCCCGCCATCGGAAAGCGCGCGCAGTCGCCGATCGCGGAAATCGCGGGGTCGGCGGTCAGGAGGTGGGCATCC
>JBIKUT010000126.1:0-6342 GCA_044347465.1 Ramlibacter sp. | reverse complement strand
GTATCGGTTGGGTCTCAAAAGCTTTTTCGAGGAGGGGCGCGCGCTGGCCCAGATCTCGCACGCCTCGGTGGTGAGCGTGCTCAATTTCTTTCGCGAAAACGAGACCGTCTACATGGTGATGAACTATCTGGAGGGCGACACCCTGCAAGACTTCATCGTCACCGCGCGCGACTTGAAGCGCCCGCGTGTGCTGGGCGAGGCGACCATCCGCTCCCTGTTCGACGAAATCCTGCGCGGGCTGCGCATGGTGCACCAGCACAAGATGCTGCACCTGGACCTCAAGCCCGCCAACCTGTTTATCACCGAGGACAACCGCGCCGTGATGCTCGACTTCGGCGCCGCGCGCGAGGTGCTCTCCAAGCAGGGGCGTTTTATCCGACCCATGTACACCCCGGGCTTCGCCGCCCCCGAGATGTACCGCCGCGACGTGCCCCTTGGGCCCTGGACCGACGTCTACGCCATTGGGGCCAGCCTCTACGCCTGCATGCAAGGAGGCTCGCCGCCGGAGGCGACGCAGCGCCAAACGGCCGATCGGCTCGCGCCATCGCTCGCACGCCTGCGCGGGGCGTACTCGGACCGCCTGATCCAGGTGGTGAACTGGTGCATGGCGCTGGATGCGATGGCCAGGCCGCAATCGGTTTTCGCGCTGCAACGCGCGCTCAGTCGCGAGCCTGATCCGGCTCAGGCCGCCCCGACACTGGCCCAGCGTCTGCGTACGCAACTGGCGTTTGCGCTGTCGGGCCGGAGGGCGGCATGAAGTTCTCGGTGTTTCAAATCAGTCGCAAGGGCGGCCGCCCGCGCAACGAAGACCGTATGGGCTATTGCTACACGCGCGACGCCGCCCTTTTCTTGCTGGCCGATGGCATGGGAGGCCACCCGCGCGGCGATGTTGCGGCGCAACTGGCCCTTCAGACCATGGCGGCGCGCTTCCAGCGCGAGGCGCAGCCCCGCGTACCCTGTCCGGTCCATTTTCTGAACGCGGCCCTGGTCGCCGCGCATCAGGCCATCGTGCGCCATGGACACGCGCACCACCCGAGCGACCCGCCGCGCACCACCCTGGTGGCCGCCATGATCCAGGACGATCATCTGCATTGGATCCACTGCGGTGATTCGCGCCTGTACCTGGTGCGCGAGGGGCAGCTGCTGGCGCGCACACGTGACCACTCTTACCTGGCGCACCGCACGCAGGCACACAGCCCTTACTCCCACGAGGATCCCATCCACCGTAACGTGCTGTTTACCTGCTTGGGTTCGGCCACGGACCCGATCCACGACCCGGGTGGGCCGGTGTACCTGCGCCAGGGCGATAAGTTCCTTCTGTGCTCCGATGGTCTGTGGGACAGCCTGGATCAGGCGCGTATCGTGGACAGCCTCAGTGCCGTGCCCGTGGCCCAGGCCGTTCCGCAACTGGCCGAGGAGGCGCTGCGACGCGGGGGGGCGCAGGGTGACAACGTCACGCTCATTGCGGTCGAATGGGAAAAAACCACTGCCGCCGGCGCCACCGAAGGCGTGTCCACCGAGGGCCTGAGCGAAGGCGTGTTTGCCTCCACTATCCAGTGCAGCGTGTCGGGTGCCGCCGACCCGGCCGCCGACGACCTGGACGAGGCGGCAATCGAGCGCTCGATCGCCGAAATCAACGACGCGATCCGCCGTGCGGCCGACCGCAGGGCCTCGGCACCTCCCGTGTCGCTGCCCTCGGCGCTGCCCGCGTCGCTCCCGCGCGACGAGGCCTGACCCGGCCGGCCCCATGCCGGGCGTTGTTAGCATTGCCGCCATGAACACATTTCAACGAAGCGCCGGCCGTGGCGCAGACCAGCTGCGCCCGGTGCGCATCACCCGCGGCTTCACCATCCATGCCGAGGGCTCGGTTCTGATCGAATTTGGGCAGACGCGGGTGCTGTGTACCGCCTCGGTCGAAGACAAGGTGCCGCCGCACAAACGGGGCAGCGGCGAGGGCTGGGTGACCGCCGAATACGGCATGCTGCCGCGCGCCACGCACACGCGCGGCGACCGCGAGGCCGCACGAGGCAAGCAAAGCGGCCGCACCCAGGAGATCCAGCGTCTGATTGGTCGCTCGCTGCGCGCGGTGTTTGACCTCAAGGCACTGGGCGAGCGCACCCTGCACCTCGATTGCGACGTGCTGCAGGCCGATGGCGGCACGCGCACGGCGGCCATTACCGGGGCCTTCGTCGCGGCGCAAGATGCGGTGAACCTGCTGCTGGCGCAGGGCAAGCTGGCCGCGTCGCCCATTACCGGGCCGGTGGCCGCCATCTCGGTGGGTATCGTGCAGGGCACGCCGCTCTTGGATCTGGAATACATCGAAGACGTGGCCTGCGACACCGACATGAACGTGGTGATGACGGGTGCGGGCCATTTCGTCGAGGTGCAGGGCACGGCCGAGGGGGTGGCCTTCACCCGCGCCGAGATGGATCGCCTGCTGCAACTGGCCGAACAGGGCATCGCCGAGCTTGTCACCTTGCAAGCCGGCGCGCTGGCGCGCCCGCTGCCGGCTACGCCTGCCCAGGCCTGACCATGATCGACACCTTGGTGCTGGCCTCGAACAACCGGGGCAAGCTGGCGGAGTTGCAGGCGATGTTCGCGCCGCTGGGCGTGAAGCTGGTGTGCCAGGCTGATCTGGGCATCGGCGAGGCCGAGGAACCGCATCGCACCTTCGTCGAGAATGCCTTGGCCAAGGCGCGTCATGCGGCGCGCGCAAGCGGCCTGCCCGCGCTGGCCGATGACGCCGGCCTGTGTGTCGATGCCTTCGGCGGCCTGCCGGGAGTGGATACCGCTTTTTATGCCACGCAGTTTGGCTACCCCAAGGGCGACGACACCAACGTGCGCGCCCTGCTCGAGCAAATGCAGGGGATCGAAAACCGGCGCGCCGCGCTGGTCAGCACGCTGGTGGCCTTGCGCAGCGCCGATGACCCCGAGCCGCTGATCGCGGTCGGACGCGCGGTGGGCGAGATCACACGCGCGCCGGTGGGCGAGCATGGTTTCGGATTCGATCCGGTGATGTACCTGCCCGCTTTTGGCAAGACCTTCGCGCAGCTGCCGCCCGACGTGAAAAACGCGAACAGCCACCGCGGGCTGGCCGCGCGCGAGATGCTGCGGCTGATGCAGGAGCGCTGGTGACGTCCGTAGGTCCGCTGGACCTGGCGCACGCCATGCGCCCCGGCACCTTGCAGCTGGGGGCCTTGCCGCCGCTGTCGCTGTATGTGCACCTGCCCTGGTGCCTCAAGAAGTGCCCTTACTGCGATTTCAACTCGCATGAGACACCCGGCGAGTTGCCGGAGCAGGCCTATCTGGAGGCGCTGCTGGCCGACCTGGAGCAGGCCTTGCCTCTGGTCTGGGGGCGCGGGGTCCACAGCATCTTCATCGGCGGCGGCACGCCCAGCCTGTTCTCGCCGGCGGGGATCGATCGCTTGATCGGCGATGTGCGCGCGCGCCTGCGCCTGGAGGCCGATTGCGAGATCACGCTGGAGGCCAATCCCGGCACCTTCGAGAAGGATCGCTTTCGCGCGTTTCGTGCAGCGGGCGTGACGCGCCTGTCGATCGGCGTGCAAAGCTTTCACGATGCGCACCTGAAGGCGCTGGGGCGCGTGCATGACCGCGCGCAGGCATTGGCCGCCTGCGAAGAGGCCGCCGCTGCCTTCGACACCTTCAACATTGATCTGATGTACGCGCTTCCGGGTCAGACCCTGGCGCAGTTGGAGGCGGACGCGCGCCAGGCGCTGGCGATGGCGCCGCCACACCTGTCGATCTATCACCTCACGCTCGAGCCCAATACCTATTTCGCCAAGTTTCCGCCGGAGCTGCCGCCCGAGGACACGGCCTATGCCATGCTCGATCGGATCACCGAGCTGACGCAGGCTGCGGGCTTGCAGCGGTATGAGGTGTCGGCCTATGCGCGCGCCGGCCACCGCTGCTGGCACAACTTGAACTACTGGCAGTTTGGCGATTACCTGGGCATCGGCGCCGGGGCGCACAGCAAGCTGAGTTTTCCGCACCGCGTGGTGCGACAGGTGCGCTATCGCGAGCCCAAGCTGTACATGGAGCACGCGCGCACCGGAAATGCGGTGGCCCAAGATAGTGAGGTGACCCGCGCTGACCTGCCCTTTGAGTACATGCTCAATGCGCTGCGACTGCGCGAAGGCTTCGCCGTGCGCGAGTTTGCCGAGCGCACCGGTCTGCCGGTGTCGGCGATCGCATCGGCGCTGTCAGAGGCCGAGCGTCGAGGCCTGATCACGCGCTCGCTCGAACGTGTGCAACCGACCGAACGCGGTTTTGATTTTCTGAGTGATCTGCAGGCGCTGTTCCTGCCAGGGTGATCGCCGGTGACCGGAGCCGGTCACTCCACCACGAAGCTGACCAGGCGCGCGCCGATGCGACCTGCCGTGTCCTGCACCTCCAGTACCAGGCGGTGCGAGCCCTTGGGCAGGTGCGCCTCGGAAACGTCCAGCCCCTGTGCGTTCACCTTGGAGTTGGCCATGAGGCGGCTTGTGATGTCGAGTTTGAAGGCGCCATAGAGCACCCGAAAGGTTTCGGGGCGGATGCTCGCTTGCGGCGTGGGCTCGAAACGCAGCTCAATGCGCGTGGGCGAGGTGATGGTAGTGGCCGTATCGGGGGCCAGCAGCTTGATCACGGGGGCATTGGCGGGCAGGGGAGAGCGCGCCACCAGCTGCGTGGGTGCTGCGCGTGATTGCGCCGCCTCTTCTTCGGTCACGAGCATCGCCGCCTGCGCCTGTTGCAGGGCGCCCGTGGCGAGCAGGGTCGCCGCGATCCATCGAACCCAGGGACGTGTCACAGCCTTTACTCCACCGCGACGATGCGCACGCGCCGGTTCTCGGCGGCTTCGGGCTGATCTTTCATCAGCAGTTCGCTAAAACCCTTGCCCTCGGTGCGCAGGCGCTCAGCCCGGATGCCCTTGCCTTGCAGGAACTCTGCGACGGCCTGGGCCCGGCGCGCGGACAGCGCCTCGTTGTAGGCGGCGCTGCCCTTGGCGTCGGTGTGACCCTGCACCAGGAAACGGGCGTTGGACAGACGCTCGGTGGCCATGGCTGCGGCCAGGTTGTCCAGCAGCGGCTTGCTCACGTTCTGCAGGCGCGCGGAATCGAAATCGAATTGAACGACCAGATCGAGTTCGCGCTTTTGCGGCACGAGGTTGCGCAGGCTGCGTGTGGTGGCGGCGGGTTGGGGCGCCAGGCGCTCGACCATCTCGCCCACGGAGGCGTCACGCACCGGCGCTTGTTGCGCCCCGACGGGCGCAAGCGCGCACAGCGCCAGGGCGGCCAGTGCGGCGCGGGGGAAGGACATGCGAATCATCAGCGAACCTCCTGGATGGCGATCAGTTTGGCGCCGAAGGCTTCGGACGTTCCGGTCACGCCTCGGCCGGAGAAGAAGTCGAACAGCGCCGAACGACCGGGTAAGTCGTTGAGCGCGAAGGTGAAGGGCGCCTTGGCATCGGGCGGCGACAGGGTCAGCGCACTCAGGTTGCGCGGCGTGTCGGACACCAGCACCAGCAGGTGGTCGGTACCGGCCGGGCCTTGCGCCACGACGCGCCAGTCGGGGCGGGGCAGACGCATCGGCACATTGGCGCGGATCACGTTGTCCTTGTCCAGGCCGTTGGGGAACAGCACGTAGAAACTCTTGCGGTCGCTTCCGAGCAGGACGAGGTAAACATACCCATCGCGCGCCGACTTGATCTGCAGGTTCAGAGGGTCTTTGCCGATACGCAAGGTGGTCTTGTCGGCGGTGATCTCCACGCGCCGTCTGGGGTTGCCTTGTGCCTCGATCTCCTTGAGCGTGGCCAGCGAGGCCAGGGCCGGCTCCACGGGCGGCTCGGGCGTGTTCGGTTGCAGGATGGGGGTCGGGTTGGCCGCCTGTATCGGCGCCTGTATGGGTGCAGGTGCCGGAGCGGCCAGGGTCACGGGCGGCGTGGCGGGTGCGGGTGTTACCGGGGCCGCAGTGGGCGGGCGCACCGCAACGGGAGGGGCTGCAGGTGCGGCAGGTGCGGCAGGTGCGGCAGGTGCGGCCGGCGGGCGCGAGGGTGCTGCGACAGGGGTCGGGGCCGGTGGCGGGGGCGGCACCATGGCCGAGGGGGGCGCAGGTGGCGCCGCTTGTTGCACCGGTGCAGGCGCAGGTGCGGGTGCGGGTGCAGCGGCGATGACCACGGGTGCGGCAGGCGGCGGCGGTCGCACGGCGGCAACGGGCACCAGATTGCGGTTGCCGGTCACGGTGACGTGATGGAGCATTTGCGGCGCCGACTTGAACTTGTCGCTCAGGAAATCCTGGGCGCACTGCTGGACTTCGGCCATGGAGATGGCGCCCGAGGCGTCACGG
>JBIKUT010000139.1:0-5936 GCA_044347465.1 Ramlibacter sp. | reverse complement strand
AGCGCCAGCGCAAACTCGGCGAACAAGCGCCCGGTACGCCCTGGCGTGAAGGCCAGCGGTGCGTACACCGCTACCAGGGTGAAGGTCATGGTGATGACCGCGAAGCCGATTTCGCGCGCGCCCTTGATGGCCGCCGAGAAGGGATCAAGGCCTTCTTCGATGTGCCGGAAGATGTTCTCCAGCATCACGATGGCGTCGTCCACCACCAAGCCGATGGCCAGCACCAGCGCCAGCAAGGTGAGCGTGTTGATGGTGAAGCCGGCCAGGGCCATCATCGAGAAGGTGCCGATCAGGCTGACCGGGATGGTGACGATAGGAATGATGGACGCGCGAAAGGTGCGCAGGAAGAAAAAGATCACCAGCGCCACCAGCACCACGGCCTCGATGATGGTCTGGTAGACGTTCTTGACCGAGCGGTCGATGAACAGCGAGTTGTCGTTGGCGATCTCGACGTTCACGCCTGGCGGCAGGTCGGCCTTCAGGCGTGGCAGCATCTCGCGCACGCCTGCCGACAGGGTCAGGGGGTTGGCCGTGGCCTGGCGGATCACGCCAGCAGAAATCGCCGGTTGCCCGTTCAGGCGCACCGCACTGCGCTCGTCCGCCGCGCCCTCACGCACCTGCGCCACGTCGCGGATCTTGACGGGAAAGCCGTTGACGTTGCGGATCACGATGTCGCCAAACTGCCCGGGTCGCACCAGATCGGTCTGCGAGGTGACGCTGAACTCGCGCTGCTGCGACTCGATGCGACCGGCTGGCAACTCCAGGTTGCTGCGGCGGATCGCCTCCTCCACGTCCTGGGTGGTCAGGCGATAGCCGGCCAGGCGATCGGCATCCAGCCACACGCGCATGGCGTATTTACGCTCACCAAAAATGCGCACATCGGCCACACCCGTGATGGTCTGCAACCGCGGCTTGATGATGCGGTTGATCAGGTCGTTGATCTGCAGCGGGGTCAGCGTGTCGCTGGTGAAAGCCAGCCAGATGACGGGAAAGGCGTCGGCCTCGACCTTGGAGATCACCGGCTCCTCGATGGCTACCGGCAGGCGGTTACGCACGCGCGCCGTGCGATCGCGCACTTCGGCGGCGGCGGCATCGGCATCCTTCTCGAGGCGGAACTTGACGGTGATCTGGCTTTGGTCGGCGCGGCTGATGGAGGTGATCACATCGACCGCATCGATGCCGGCGATGGAGTCTTCCAGCGGCTTGGAGACCTGCGACTCGATCACTTCGGCCGAGGCACCGGGGTAGCGCACTGACACCGTGACCACGGGCTCGTCGATCTTGGGGTACTCACGCACCGAGAGCCGGTCGAAACTGACCACGCCGACCAGAACCACGAGCAAGGACAGCACGGTGGCCAGCACCGGTCGGCGGATGGAAATCTCAGGCAGCTGCATGGCGAGATCCTGGGTGCGTAGAGGGGATCAACCCGGGGCGCGGCCGCCGCTCAGGGCTTGCTGCACGCAGGGGTTCGGGCCGGAGGGCGCGGGGCCAGCCGGGCGTGCGCCCATGGCAGCCGGCGGACCACCGGGCTTGGCGCCGGCCTGCGGCCGCGAGGCTGCCACGGAGGCACCGGCCGCAGCCGCACTGGCCGCACCCGAGGCGGCAGCCGCCGGCGCACCGGCCCCCGGCCCGCCCGGCCCACCGCGCGGCACATCGATCACGCGCACCGCCATGCCATCGCGCTGCAAGCGCTGCTGGCCCGCGGTCACGACGGTATCGCCCGCCTTCAGGCCTTCCACGATTTCGACCCGGCCAGGCTGGCGGATGCCGACCTTGACCTCGGTGCGCTGCACGATGCGGCTATTGGGCTCAGTGCCCGGCACCACCTTGAAGATGAAAAGCCGAGGACCCTGCGGCACGATGGCCTCCTCGGGCACGACCAGCGCCTCTTGCCGCTCGCCAAACACCGCCGTCACCCGGGCAAACATGCCGGGGCGCAACTGCTGCTGGCGGTTGTCGATGCAACCGCGTACGCCGACCGAGCGACCGTTGGCATCCACCAGGGGGTCGACGGCCTGGACCACAGCGGTGAACTTGCGCCCGGGCAAGGCATCGATCGCCACCATGGCGACCTGGCCCTTGCGCAACTTGGTCTGAAAGCGCTCGGGCAGGCGGTAGTCGACCAAGATGGCGTCCAGGTCTTCGATGTTGACGATGTCGGCGCCGTCCTTGAGGTAGTCGCCCACGTTGATGCTACGCAGGCCCGCGATGCCATCAAACGGCGCGAGGATGCGAAGCCGATCGGCCTGTGCGCGGGCCAGCGCCAATTTCGCTTCGGCCACCTGCAGCGAGGCGCCGCTTTCGTCGACCGAGCGCTGGCTGATGAAGTTCTGGGCGACCAGGTCCTGATTGCGTTTGTGGTTGGCGCGCGCGATCGAGAGTTCGGCCTGGGCTTGCGCCACCTGGGCGCGAGGCAGTTCGTCATCGAGTTGCACCATGAGCTGCCCACGCTGCACCCGATCGCCGTCGCGGAAATTGATGCGGGCCACGCGCCCGCTCACCTCGGGCCGCAGGATCACGCTCTGTCGCGAGCGCAGCGTGCCCACGGTCAGGGCGTCGTCCACCAGTCGGGCCACCGCCACCTGGGCGACCTCGACCCCGGGCACACGCACAGCCCCAGAAGCTGCCGACGCCGGCGCGCTGGCAGCGGGCGCTGCAGGCCGGCCGCCGGCTGTCGCTGCGGTCTGCGCAGGCGCGGGGCGGTTCTGGTACCACCAGGCAGCAGCCGAGGCGGCACCGATGCCGACAACGGCCACGACGAGGTAAAGCGGTTTGGAAGCCATGCGACGCGAACTTTCTTATGACAAGGCGGGCGCTGCGAAGTTGCCCAACTGGCCAATGTAGCAGTCTTGCCCGTCACGGCCTGGGGCTCACCCCGCGCAACCCACGAGGGTGCTCGCCTATGGCGAGCGTGCGTCTCAACGCCCCTGCGCCATGTCCACGCCGCGATTGGCCAGTGCATCGGCGCGCTCGTTGCCCGGATCCCCGTTGTGGCCCCGCACCCAGCGCCAGTCGATCTGGTGACCGCCTTGCTGCACCAGCGCATCGAGCTGCTGCCACAGCTCGACGTTCTTCACCGGCTGCTTGCTCGCCGTGCGCCAGCCCTTGGCCTTCCAACCTGGCAGCCACTCGGTGATGCCCTTGAGGACATATTGGCTGTCCAGAAACAGGGTCACCTCGCACGGGCGCTTCAAGGCCGACAGCGCCTGAATCACCGCCATGAGCTCCATGCGGTTGTTGGTGGTGGCGAGTTCGCCGCCGAACAATTCTTTCTCGGTGCCACCGGCCTTGAGCAGCACGCCCCAGCCGCCCGGGCCCGGATTGCCCTTGCAGGCGCCGTCGGTGTAGATCTCGATGGGATTCACGAATGCCTTCTTGTTTTCTGGGTGCGATGACCGCGGTTCGCAAGCGGCACCGGAGCCGCTGCAAGTTTGGCGCGACGCTTCCACTTGGCCCCCATCAGCTTCACACCGCGCACGCGCTTGACCGCCACGATGAAATACGCCGCGCCCAGGATCGGCCACCAGCGCTCGCCCAGGCGGTCCATCCAATCGAAGCGATCGAGCCACTTGTCCGTGGTGAGCGCGGGCCGCCAGCAGCCAAAACGCCCCACTTCCACTTCGAAGTTCAGGAGCCGCAGCCAATCGCGCAAGCGCCGATAGCCGATGAACTCGCCCGGCTCGGGCAGGAACAGTTCGCCCACACCCAGGCGCCGCCACAGGTGCGCGCGCCGTTGGCGCAGGCCCCACAGGCTGGTGGGATTGAGCCCGCAGATCACCACACGCCCCTCGGGCACCAGCACGCGTTCGACTTCGCGCAAGGTCGCATGCGGATCGACGCTCAACTCCAGGGTGTGCGGCAGCAGCACCAGATCGAGACTGGCTGCATCAAAAGGTAAGGTGTGGGTGTCAATGACGACATCCGGGACGCGCGCGCCGGCGTCGGCGCCGGGCTCCAGGCCCAGCCAGCGATGGGGCATGCGGTTGGCGCGCAGGGCGTCGACAGCGGGCAAGCCCAATTGGATCGCGTGGTAGCCGAAGATGTCCGCCACCGATTCGTCGAAGGCGGCCTGCTCCCAGTCCAGGAGGTAGCGCCCCGCAGGGGAATCAAACCACTGCTGCATTCCTATAATCCGCTCGCTCATGAAGTTACTTCCCCTGCCGGCCTTCCAGGACAACTACCTCTGGCTGTTGCAAGACGGGCAACGGGCGCTGGTGGTGGACCCTGGGGACGCCGAACCGGTGCTTGCCGGATTGCGGCAGGCTGCCGCTCGGTTGGAGGCGATTCTAGTCACGCACCACCACGGCGACCACACGGGCGGCGTGCAGGCCCTGCGAGCGGCCACCGGCGCGGTCGTCTACGGCCCGGCCCGCGAATCCATCCCGAACCCCTTCGAGCCCGTCGCGGGCGGCGACACCGTGACCGCCCTGGGCCTGCCCTGGCAGGTGATCGACGTGCCCGGGCACACCGCCGGCCATGTGGCTTATTACTGCCCGGACGTCGATGGCACACCCTTGCTGTTTTGCGGTGACACCCTGTTTTCGGGGGGCTGCGGCCGCCTGTTCGAGGGCACCCCGGCGCAGATGCTGGCCTCGCTCGATCGCCTGGCGGCGCTGCCGGGCGCGACGCGGGTATGCTGCGCCCACGAGTACACGCTGTCCAATCTGCGCTTCGCGCGGGCGGTGGAACCTGGAAACGAAAACCTGATCCATTACCTGTCGTACTGCGAGACGCTGCGCAGCCAGCACCAGCCCACCCTACCCTCGACGATCGGGCAGGAGCGGCAGATCAACCCCTTCCTGCGCACGCGTGAACCCGAGGTGGTTCGCGCCGCGCAGGCCTTCAACGGCGTAGACCCCGGCGACGAGGCCGAAGTCTTTGCCGCGATTCGCCAATGGAAGAACGAATTCAAATGAGACCCTTGCCGCTGCTAACCCTGTTGGCCCTGGCCCTGAGCCTGGCCGGTTGCGCCGTCGCTCCGTCGCTGGAGTCCGCGGCCAGCGTACCCGGGATGTCCGCTACGCCGGCCCCGGCGGGCACACAGACCCCCGCTGCCCCGGCGGCCACGGATACCGCACGCACCCGACCTGCCAACGCGGTGGTGCCCTCGGGCCCGCTGCAACCCATCACCGCCGCCGAAGCGACCAGCACCAACGTGGCCCTGCTGGAGGCGCCGCCCGATCTGTGGGACCGTATCCGCCGCGGCTTTGCCATGCCCGCCCTGGAGGGCGACCTGGTGCGCCAGCACGAGCAGTGGTATTCCAGCCGCCCCGAATACATCCAGCGCATGACCGAGCGCTCACGCAAATACCTGTTTCATATCGTCGAGGAACTCGAGCGGCGCGGCATGCCCACCGAGCTGGCGCTTTTGCCTTACATCGAGAGCGCCTTCAACCCGCAAGCGGTCTCCAGCGCGCGCGCTGCGGGCATGTGGCAGTTCATGCCGGCCACTGGCGCCGACTTCGAGCTGCGCCAAAACGTGTTCCGCGACGACCGCCGCGACGTGCTGGCCTCCACCCGCGCCGCCCTGGATTACCTGCAAAAGCTCCATGGCATGTTCGGCGATTGGCACCTGGCGCTGGCCGCCTACAACTGGGGCCAGGGCAGTGTGAACCGCGCCATCGCCCGCAACCAGCGCATGGGCCTGGGCACGGCCTACACCGACCTGAACATGCCCAATGAAACGCGCAACTACGTGCCCAAGCTGCAGGCGGTCAAGAACATCGTGGCCAACCCGGCGCAGTTCCGGGCGGAATTGCCTCTGATCGAGAACCACCCCTACTTCCAGAGCGTGACCATCACCCGCGACATCGACGTGGCGCTGGCCGCGCGCCTGGCCGACGTGCAGCTGGAGGACTTCAAGGCGCTCAACCCCTCGTTGAACCGCCCGGTGATCCTGGCCGCCGGCACGCCGCAAATCCTGCTGCCCTGGG
>JBIKUT010000215.1:0-4379 GCA_044347465.1 Ramlibacter sp. | reverse complement strand
GGAGGTGGCCAAGGCCGCCGCCGAACTCGCCGAGCAGGTGCGCGGCACCGACCGCCCGATGATCTTCCTGAACATCGGCGAACCGGACTTCAGCGCACCGCCCTTGGTGCAGGACGCCGCGCAACGCGCCATACGCGATGGCACGACCCAGTACACGCCCGCCACCGGCCTGCCCGAGCTGCGTGAACGTATCAGCGGCTGGTACCGCACGCGTTTCGGCATCGAGGTGCCGGCGCGCCGCATCGTGGTCACAGCGGGCGCATCGGCCGCCCTGCACCTGGCGTGCCTGGCGCTGATCGAGGCCGGCGACGAGGTGCTGATGCCCGACCCCAGCTACCCGTGCAACCGCCAGTTCGTGCAGGCCGCCGAAGGCCGTGCCGTGATGGTGCCCACCACGGCCGATCATCGCTTTCAACTGAGTGCCGACCAGGTTGAGGCCCACTGGGGTCCGCGCACGCGCGGCGTGCTGATCGCCTCCCCCTCCAACCCCACCGGCACCTCGCTGCACCCCCAGGCGCTCGCGCGTATCCACGAGGTGATCCGGCGCCGCGGCGGCGTGCTGCTGCTCGACGAGATCTACTTGGGTCTGAGCCATGACGACACCTTCGGCGCCAGCGGTCTGGCGCTGGGCGAGGACGTGATCAGCATCAACAGCTTCTCCAAGTACTTCAACATGACCGGCTGGCGACTGGGCTGGCTGGTGGTGCCCGAAGCCCTGGTCGGCGTGATCGAGCGCCTGGCGCAACACCTCTTTATCTGCCCGAGCACCGTGGCGCAACACGCGGCCCTGGCCTGCTTCGAGGCGGAGAGCCTGGCCGAATACGAGCGTCGGCGGGCGCAGTTCAAGGCGCGGCGCGACTACTTCATCCCGCAGCTGCAGGCCCTGGGCCTGCCCGTGCCGGTAGTGCCCGATGGCGCCTTCTATGCCTGGGCCGACTGCAGCGAGTGGTGCAAACGACTGGGCGTTGCCAGCAGCTGGGAGCTGGCCTTTGAGATCCTGAACAAGGCCCATGTGGCCGTCACCCCGGGGCGCGACTTCGGCACGGCCGACACCGCGCGGTTCATCCGCTTTTCCACGGCCAGCTCGATGGCGCAATTGCAAGGGGCCGTCGAGCGCCTGCAGGCCTTGCGTGCGACCCTGGGTTAAGGCGCAGCGATGGCCTTTGAATTTCCGATCCGCGTCTACTGGGAAGACACCGATGCCGGTGGCATCGTCTTCTACGCCAATTACCTGAAATTTTTCGAGCGCGCGCGCACCGAGTGGCTGCGGTCGCTGGGCGTGTCGCAGCAGGCGCTGCGCGCGGACACGGGCGGCATGTTTGTGGTGACCGACACCGCGGTGCGTTATCTGCGACCGGCGGTGCTCGATGATCTGTTGCATGTGAGCGCGCGCATCGAAACCGCAGGCCGCGCCAGCCTCACGATCGCGCAAGAAGCCCGGTGCGCCCGCGATGGCCAGCTTCTGGCCACTGGCACCATTCGCATCGGGTGGGTGGAGGCTGCCTCCATGAGCCCTGCGAGAATCCCCGACAACGTCCTCAAGGCCCTCCAGGCCCCGCCGCTATGAACCCCAATATGTCCATCCTCCATCTGGTGATGAATGCCAGCTTCGTGGTGCAGGCCGTCATGGTCTTGCTGCTGCTGGTGTCGCTGGCCAGTTGGGCCGCCATCTTCCGAAAATTGTTTGACCTCAAACGGGTCAAGGCACTGAACGAAGAGTTCGAGGAATCCTTTTATTCGGGCGCGACGCTCAATGAACTTTTTGCATCGGCCGTGAAGAACGCCAAAAAGGTCGGCCCGATGGAGCGCATCTTCGCCTCGGGCATGCGCGAGTTTCAAAAACTGCGTGAGCGCCGCATCACCGACCCGGGGTCGCTACTCGATGGCACGCGTCGCGCCATGCGCGCCGCCTATCAACGCGAGATGGACGCGGTCGAAAGCCAGCTGTCCTTCCTGGCCACTGTGGGCTCGGTCTCGCCCTATGTGGGCCTGTTTGGCACGGTGTGGGGCATCATGCATGCATTCACCGGCCTGGCCAGCCTGCAGCAGGTCACGCTGGCCACCGTCGCACCCGGCATTGCCGAGGCCCTGGTGGCCACCGCGATTGGCCTGTTTGCGGCCATCCCGGCGGTGGTGGCCTACAACCGCTTTGCGCGCGATGTCGATCGCGTGGCCAACAAGCTGGAGACCTTCATCGAGGAGTTCTCCAATATCCTGCAACGCAACGTCGGCGCAGGCTCTGCGCCAACCCACTGAACATGCCCGCCGTCTCCTCGCGCGGCCGGGGCCGCCGTACCATCAGCGAGATCAATATGGTGCCCTTCATCGACGTGATGCTGGTGCTCCTGATCATCTTCATGGTGACCGCGCCCCTGATCACGCCCAGCCTGATCGACCTGCCCAGTGTCGGCAAGGCCAATCGACAGCCTGATCAGAAGATCGAGATCGTGATCGCCAAGGACGAGACCCTGGAGATGAAGCTGGACGATCGCAGCCAGCGCCTGGGCCTGGCTGAAGTGGCCGCCGCGATCCAGCGCGTACAGGCGGGTCGCGAGCCGGGCGCCAGTGCGGTGGTGATCAGCGCCGACCGCAACGTCAAGTACGAGACCGTGGTGCGCGTGATGGACACCCTGCAGCGCGCAGGCGTGCAACGCGTCGGGCTGTCGGTGCAGCTCGCCCCTTAAGTCCCGATCGCGCCCCCACCCGCGCATGACCGCCGCTGCCCGCCCCATCGAGTTCGGACCGCCGCCTCCGCCAGGCCAAGGGCCTGCCTGGGGCTTGGCGGTCTTGGCCCATGCCGTCTTGCTGGCGGCGCTGACCTGGGGCGTGACCTGGCAGCACCAAGACACGACCCTGACCGCCGAGGCCGAACTGTGGTCGGCGCAGGTGCAGCAGGCTGCGCCGCCGCTGCAAGAGGCGCCACCCCCGCCCCCACCGCCGGTCGCGACCCCTGCCCCACCGCCGCCGCCGGCCGTGCGGGAGGCCGACATCGCGCTCGAGCGCGAAAAGAAGCGGCTCGAACTCGAGAAAAAGAAACAGGACGCCGAGAAAGCCGAAGCCAAGAAAAAAGCCGAGGCCGATAAAAAACGCCTGGACGAACAGAAAAAGCGCGAGGCCCAGGAAAAAGCCGCCAAGGACAAGGCGCAAGAGCAGGCCAAAGCCCGCGCCCGCGAGGAAGCTGAGGCCAAGCAGGCGGAGGCACAGCGCCAAGAAAACCTGCGCCGCATGCAGGGGCTGGCGGGTGCGACCGGTGCCGCCAACGCCACCGGCAATGCCACCCAGTCCTCCGGCCCCTCAGACAGCTACGCGGGCCGCATCCGTGCGCGCATCAAACCCAATATCGTGTTCACGGACGATGTGACCGGCAACCCGGTGACCGAAGTGGAGGTGCGCATGGCACCCGACGGCACCATCACCCAGCGCCGCATCACCAAGCCCAGCACCTCCAAGACCTGGGACGAGGCGGTGCTGCGTGCCCTGGACCGTACCGCCAAGTTACCGACCGACTTGGACGGGCGGGTGCACACCCCGCTGCTCATGTCCTTCCGGCCGCGGGACTGAAGTCGGCCCGGTCCCTCAGGCGCTTTCGTAGACGATCTGCGCCTGGCCCGCATCGGCCTGCGCCATCCAACTGGCCAGCGCCGCATCACTGGGAAAGAACTTCGCCTCGTCGCCCAGTTGCAGTTCGGCGGTTGCCTGATCGCGCCGCACGGCCAGTCGCACGGGCAAACCCCGTAGCAACTCGCCCTGCTCGCTTTGCACGCGCTGCGGCGGGAACTCGCGCACCAACCGATGCACGTCAGGCGCGCGCCCATTGACGGCCACGCGCAGGTACTTGCCAAAGCGGCAACGCGCGGTGGCCAGGTCCCAGACTTGCTGCACCACCAGACGAAAGCCTCCCGAGCGACGATCGGGCCGGATAGAGGCCATGACGATCACCAGTTCGTCGTCCTTGAGCAAGTTGCGGTTGGCGTTCAGGAGGGCCTCGTCGGCGGTCGCCTCCATGGCACCCGACTTGTCGTCCAGGCGGAAGATCCCCAGCTTGCCCTTCTCGGTGTTGATCACCCGCAGGTCGCTCACGATGCCTGCCAGCAGCTGGGGCTCGCGCGAGTCCATCAGCTCGGCGACGCTGCGCCGGACAAAGCGACGCACCTCGGCGCTGACCTCGTCAAACAGGTGACCTGAGAGGTAAAAGCCGACGGCCGTCTTTTCGTAACTGAGACGCTCTCGCACGCCCCAGGGCAGGGCCTCGACCAAATCCGGCTCCTGGGTGCTGGCGCCGTGGGTGCCTTCGTCCATGTCAAACAGGCCGCCCTGGTTGACGTTGGCCTCGGCCGCCGCCGCGAAATCGAAGGCGCGATCAATCGAGGCCACAAGGG
>JBIKUT010000125.1:0-6420 GCA_044347465.1 Ramlibacter sp. | reverse complement strand
CCCCAACACCACGCTGTCCACCGCGCTCGCCGCCAACTTCGGGCTGCGCCGGGCGCTGAGCTTTTGCCTGGCTGTGCCCACGGGCTGGGTCTTGCTGCTTCTGGCCTGCGGGCTGGGCGTGGGCGCACTGGTCACCAGCGTGCCGCCCCTGCGCTGGACGATCAAGCTCACGGGCGTGGCCTACCTGCTGTGGCTGGTGTGGAAATTGAATCAGACCACCACGCTGGCCCAGGTGGACGCGAGTCGACTACAGGTCACCTTCGTGCAGGGCGTGGCCTTGCAGTTCGTGAACATCAAGGCCTGGATGATCGCGCTCACCCTGACCGCAGGCTGGGTGGTGAACGCCAACGGCCAGCCTGCGACCAACACGGGCGAGCGTCTGGCCATCGTCGCCGCCTGCATGGTGTTCTATGCCTTCACCAGCAACTTCACCTACGCCCTGGTCGGATCCATGCTGCGGGGGTGGCTGGCACAAGGCCGGCGACTGCTGTGGTTCAACCGCGTGCTGGGCTTGGTGCTGGTGGTGACGGCGGCCTGGATGCTCACGGTATGACCCCGCCACCCCCTGCGAACGCGGCCCGTGGCCTGTGGCTGGGCCTGATCGGCGTGACGCTGTTCGCCCTGACCCTGCCGATGACGAAGCTGGCGGTGGGCACAGGTTACCAACCGCAACTATCCGGCGTGTTCGTGGCGATGGGCCGGGCCGTGGTGGCTGCCGCTCTGTCCGCCGTCTTCCTGTGGGCGACCCGGGCGCCGCGGCCGCGACGCGAGGACGGGTGGCCCCTGGCCCTGACGTCGGCGGGCGTGGTGCTGGGCTTTCCCCTGTTCACGTCCCTGGCAATGCGGCATGTAGAGGCGGTGCACGCCAGCGTGATCGTGGGCGTGCTGCCCCTGGCGACCGCTGCTGCGGGCGCCTACCTGCAGCGGCAGCGGCCCTCGAACGGTTTCTGGGCCTGTGCAGCGCTGGGCAGCGCGCTGGTGGTGGGCTTCGCGATCCTGCGCTCGGGATCGGCGGGCCTGGCCCTGCACCCGGCCGACCTCCTGCTCCTGGCCGCCATGGGCTGCGCCGCCCTCGGCTATGCCCATGGCGCACGGCTGTCGCAGCGGATGCGGGCGGAACATGTGATCTGCTGGGCGCTGGTGATCGCCTTGCCACTGACGCTGCCCCTCGCGGCGTGGACGTTCCCCGCGCAAGCCATCGCGGCCTCGGCGTGGTGGGCGTTTGTCTACGTGTCGGTGTTCTCGATGTGGATCGGGTTCTTCGCGTGGTACCGCGGGCTGGCGCTGGGGGGCACGGTGCGCGTGAGCCAGGTGCAGCTGGTGCAACCTTTTCTCAGCATGCTGTTCGCCGTGCCGCTCCTGGGGGAAACGCTCGATGCCGTGACGCTCGGGTTTGCCGTGGCGGTGATCAGCACGGTGTTCATCGGAAAGAATATGCCGGTCCAACGCACCGACGCCACGCCATGACCCCTGCCGCTTTGGCCCGCCCCTTCCAGCAAGTCGATGTCTTCACCGAAGTGCCGCTTCGAGGCAATCCTGTGGCAGTGGTGCTCGATGGCACCGGCCTGACCACCGAGCAGATGCAAAGCTTCACGGATTGGACGAACCTGTCCGAGGCCACCTTCGTGCTGCCGCCCGAAGACCCCCAGGCCGATTACAAGCTGCGGATTTTTTGCCCGGGCCGCGAGCTGCCCTTTGCGGGCCATCCGACGCTGGGCAGCTGCCATGCCTGGCTGCGCGCCGGGGGCCGCCCCCGCGGCGAGCACGTGGTGCAGGAGTGCGGCGTGGGTCGGGTGCGCATACGCCGTGACGGCACCCGCCTGGCGTTCGCCGCACCGCCCTTGCGACGCAGCGGCCCGCTGGAAGACAGCGAGCTGGCCCGCATCGCACAGGGTCTGGGTCTGGCCCGCACCGACATCGTGGCCCACGCCTGGTGCGACAACGGACCGCAATGGCGGGGTGTGATGCTGCGCTCGCCGCAGCAGGTGCTGGACTTGCGGCCCGACAGCGCCTTGCTGGCGGGCATGAAGATCGGCGTGATCGCGCCGCTGCCCACCGGCGCGTGCGCCTTCGAGGTACGTGCGTTTTTCCCCGGGCATGGCGGCCTCGCCGAGGATCCGGTCACGGGCAGCCTGAATGCCGCGATGGCGCAGTGGCTGATCGGGGCCGGTCTGGCGCCGCCGCGGTATGTCGCGAGCCAGGGCACAGCCCTGGGGCGAGCCGGGCGTGTGCACGTGGAGCAGGACGCGCAATCGCCCGAGACGATCTGGATCGGCGGTGCCTCGGTGACCTGCATCGAGGGTCAGGTCACCCTCTGAAGCCCCCTTGCACGCGCACAGTCGCCCCGGCGACGGCGTGGCGCGCGCGGGCTGGCCAAAATTTCCGGGATGGGAAATCTCTACCTCGTGCGCCATGGCCAGGCCTCTTTCGGCGCCGACGACTACGACCAACTGAGCGCGCGCGGGCATCAGCAAAGCGTGCGACTGGGCGCGTACTTCGCGCAGCAGGGATTGCGTTTCGATGCCCTGATCACCGGCACGCTCAAACGCCACCAGCAGACCCTGGCCGGCATCCTCGAGGGGATGCAGCAGGCGGGCGAGCCCTTGCCCTGGCCCGGCTTGAACGAGTACGACAGCGAGGCGGTGATCGCTGCGATCCATCCGCAACCCCTGCCCAAGCCGGACACGCCCGAGTTGTACCGGCACCACTTTCGTCTGCTGCGCGAGGGCCTGACGCAGTGGATCGCGGGGGCTACGCACCCACGTAGCATGCCCACGTATCCCGACTTCGTCGCCGGCGTGACCGGCGCGCTCGATCATGTGCGCGCTCACCACGCGGGGCGCAACGTCCTGATCGTGAGCAGCGGAGGGCCGATCTCGACGGCGGTGGGGCAGGTGCTGCAGACGCCGCCGTCCACCACGATCGAGTTGAATCTGCGTATGCGCAACACCTCGGTCACGCACTTCGCGTTCACGCCCAAACGGCACATGCTCGTAAGCTACAACGGCATCGCGCACCTGGAAGACGCGGCCTACCGGGACTGGGTGACGTACGCGTAGGGCGCAGGCACGCGCCGCTACACTGCGCAGGCTGACCGCTCCACCCACGATGTCCGACGCCACGCCCCTCTCGCCGCCCAACGCGCCCTGGCAGTTGATCTGTCTGTGCGCCGATTGGTGCGGCACTTGCAGGGAGTGGCGCCCGCAACTGGCGCAGGAAGCGGCGCGTCACCCCACGGTGCGGTTTTCATGGGTCGACATCGAGGACCAGGCCGACGCGATGGGCGATGTCGATGTCGAGACCTTTCCCACGCTGTTGATCGCGCAAGGGGCCACCGTGCGCTTTCTCGGCCCGGTGCTGCCCTCGATCGGATCGATCGGACGACTGCTGGAGAGCCTGCGCGAGGACCCCGCAGCCGGCACCGTGCCCGCACAGGCCCAGGCGCTGCTCGCACGCCTGGTCGCCGACGGACTGCCGCCCGTCTAATCCACGCGACCTCGTCCTACCCCGCTGTTGTGCCCATCCTGACGAGCGCCGCGTCGCCGCGGGCTCTCAATGCATGGCCTGGCCAGTGCGGTGCTGGCCATGGTTTTTTATGCATGACCGAAGGAGTACCCACCATGACATCCAGCAACCCAGGCAGCAACCCCAGCGGCAAGAGCGGCAGCTCGAACCGCGGCTTCGCCTCGATGGACCCGCAGCGTCAACGCGAGATCGCCAGCCAGGGCGGGCGCGCAGCCCACGAAAAAGGCACGGCCCACGAGTTCAGTTCGGAAGAAGCGCGCGAGGCCGGTCGCAAGGGCGGACAAGCACGCAGTCAGAACAGCCGCGCCAACAAGGCCGCCAGCAGCATCTAAGGGCGGCGGTAGCCAGCCCGGGCGCTTAGCCCGCCGCTGGCTGCAAGGCGATGACGCGGCCCGTCGGCCGCTGCGCGCGGGCCCGCAATTGGCCGCAGCCCCCCTCGACATCCTGGCCGGCCGAATGGCGCAACTTGGTCAGCACGCCGCGCCGGTGCAGGGCGCGCGCCATGGCGGCCGCGCGCTCCCAGGAGGGGCGCTTGAACTCAAGCCCGTCGACCGCGTTGAACGGGATCAGGTTCATCACTGCATAGCGGCCTGCGAGCAAGCGGGCGATGCCTTCGATTTCGTCGTCGCCGTCGTTGACGCCTTCCAGCAAGGTCCACTGGTACTGGATCGGGTAGCCGGTGGTGCGCGCGTAGTGCTCACCGGCTTCGACCAATTCTTCGGGACTGATGCGCGGTGCGCGCGGCAGAAGCTGGGCGCGAAGTTCGGGGCGCGTCGTGTGCAGCGACAACGCCAGCGCGGGCTTGACCCGTCCCTGTGGCAAACGCTCGAACACGCGCGGATCGCCCACCGTGGAAAACACCAGGCTCTTGTGACCGATATTGCCCGCGGTCCCGAGCAGCTCGATCGCCTCCATCACGTTGTCCAGGTTGTGGGCGGGCTCGCCCATGCCCATGAAAACGACCTTGCGTACCGCTCGGCGTTGGCGGGCGAGGGCAACCTGGGCCACGATCTCGGCGCTTTCAACTTGTCGCAGCAAGCCTTCGCGCCCCGTCATACAAAAGACGCAACCGACCGCGCAACCGACCTGCGTGGACACGCACAGACCGCCACGCGGCAACAGCACGCTCTCGACGGTTTGTCCGTCGGCCAAATCGACCAGGAGGCGCTCGGAACCGTCATCGCTGGGGTGCGCAGAACGCAGACTCACGAGCGCGTCCAGCTCGCACGCCAAGTCGGGCAGAGCCTCGCGCAGCGTCTGGGGCATGAAGTCTTCGACGCGCCGGCGGCCGCTGTCCTGGGGCAGAGCCTGCGACCACAGGCGCAGCACACGCTGCTCGTGGACAGGCCGCGCGCCCAAAGCGCGTAGCCGCTGCCGCAAGGTCTCGATCCGCATCGGGCGAGCTTAACGCGCCCGCCGAGACGCCGCGTCAGCCGGTTTGGCGCTGTGGCGTGCCCTCACCGCTGGCGGGCTGCACACGGGCCTGAACCGAGAAGACCTCCTAGGGTTCCGCCATCACCTCGTGGCCTGTCGAGGGGTGGGCCGCCAAATCGCCCATGGAGACGATGCCCACCAGATGGTCCTGCGAATCGACCACCGGCATGCGACGAATTTTGGCGCGGGTCATTTCGTTTTGGACCTCTTTCACATCGTCGCTCTCGCGCACGGTGCGCACATGGGCGCTCATGATGTCGCCGAGCTTGGCGGATTTGAGATCCAGGTCTTCGGCGACGCCGCGCACGATGAGGTCACGGTCGGTGACCATGCCGACCAGACGGTCCTGGTCGCACACCGGGACGGCCCCGATGTTGAAGTCCTTCATGGCGCGGGCGGCCTGCATCAGGGTGTCGTTGGGCGTCATGCTGCGCACGTCGCGGCTCATGACGTCTGCCACTGTGGTCATCGCGTTCTCCTTAGGGTGGGCGCGGCGGTTTGCCAGCGTCTGCCCAATCTAGTGAGCGTGTGGCAGCGCGCCATCGGCGCGCACGCAAGCTGGCGTAGGACGCCAGCGATGACGGGGAATCAGTCCGGGAACTGGGGGCGATCGACCAGGGTCGACAAGGGCAGGCGATCGACTTCCTGCAAGAGGCGCGCGAGCTGGTGGCCGGCCGCCTGGACCACGGCCTGCCCTTTGGCCGCTGTCGCACGGGCCGCATTCCCGGCCGCGCCCTGGGGGTGGTAGTCCTGCATCTGCCACCCGAGCTTGGCGCTGCGGCCGTTGCCCAGGATCTCGAAAGCCTGCGCGCGGTCTTGCGAGGTGGAGCGGAAATCGCGCGCCTGGCTCATGTCGACCTGCTCGGGTTGCAGGGCCAGCATTATGGACGTTTCGATCTCGCCGGCGTGGATACCAAAGCGATGTTCCTCGGGCGGAAACAGGCCGTTGACGTCATCGCCCAAGGGCAGGTCATACCAATTGACCGCGTACACCAGCAGGTCGCAGCGGGTGCGCAGATCGCGGGCCACGATGTCCATCACGCTGACCTGACCGCCATGGGCGTTGAACAAGACCAGCTTGCGCACGCCGGCGCGGGCCACTGATTCGCCGATCTCGGTCCACAGGCGGATCAGGGTTTCGGCCGAGAGGGTGAGGGTGCCGGGAAAGCGAAGGTGCTCATTGCTTTTGCCGACCGCCTGGGTCGGCAGAAACAGAACGTCGAGCGACTCGGGCAAGTGGGCCAGGCTGGCGGCGATGATGCCGTCGGCCAGGGTGGCATCCACATTGAGCGGCAGGTGCGGGCCGTGCTGCTCGGTCGCGGCGACGGGCAGGACAGCCACGGTGCGCAGCGCGGCGCCCGCGGCCTGGCGGCGGGCGAAGTCGCGGGTCGTGAGGTCGGACCAGAAGCGGGTGGTGGCCATCCCCCGATCTTAGGCGCTGGGCGCCGGGTTCGATTCAGT
>JBIKUT010000124.1:0-6430 GCA_044347465.1 Ramlibacter sp. | reverse complement strand
AGATCCTTCGCCGACGGTTTGATTCCCGGCGCGAAATTTCGACGAGATCAAGCCGGAGACCCTGAGGCGAGCGCTCCGGCGCAAAGCCTTTACGCGTTGCGTGCGTGATGCGCGGGAGGAGCCTGCCGCTCCCACCCGTGCAGCGCGCTGGGCCGGAGAGCGGGCTGTCGGACCCCGCACCACGTGCCCAGCCGGAGAAACGTAAAACAAGCCCACCTGACTTCAGGGAAACAGCCAACGCTCCAACCCCTCCACATCGCACTACACTGCACCAGGAACCGACATGCCCCCCACCCGGTGGCACCGTCCCCAACGCCCGGCCTACCCGGCCGACAGTCACAGCTGAAGACCCGGAGACGTCATGAACGCCCCCCTGCCCGAGCACATTCGCCGCGCCCTCGACACCGTTTCCCTCGACGACAAATACGCACTCGATGAAGGTCGCGCCTTCATGAGTGGTGTCCAGGCCCTCGTCAAACTGCCCATGCTGCAACAGCAGCGCGATGCGCTCGCAGGCAAGAACACCGCCGGCTTCATCAGCGGCTACCGCGGCTCGCCCCTGGGCAGCTATGACCAGGCCCTGTGGAAAGCCAAGAAGCATCTGCAAGCGCGCCACATCGTTTTTCAGCCGGGCGTCAACGAAGAACTCGCCGCCACCGCCCTGTGGGGCACGCAGCAACTGGGCTTCGCCCCCGCCGGCACGCAGCGCTTTGATGGCGTCTTTGGCATCTGGTACGGCAAGGGCCCCGGCGTCGACCGTTGCTCGGACGTCTTCAAGCACGCCAACATGGCCGGCACCACGCCCTGGGGCGGCGTGCTCGCGGTGGCCGGTGACGACCATGTCGCCAAAAGCTCCACCGCCGCCCACCAGAGCGACCACATCTTCAAGGCCTGCGGCCTGCCGGTGTTCTTCCCGGCCTCGGTGCAGGAGATCCTTGACCTGGGCTTACACGCCCTGGCCCTGAGCCGCTACGCCGGTGTGTGGGCGGGCATGAAGACGATTCAGGAAATCGTCGAGTCCAGTGCCACCGCCCACATCGACCCGCAGCGCGTGCAGGTGCGCCTGCCCGAAGATTTCGCCATGCCACCGGGCGGCGTGCACATACGCTGGCCCGACAGCCCGCTCGAACAAGAAGCCCGCCTCTTCGACTTCAAGTGGTACGCCGCGCTCGCCTACATCCGCGCCAACCGCCTGAACCACAACGTCATCGAAGGCCCGAATGACCGCCTGGGCCTGATCGCCAGCGGCAAGGCCTACAACGACACCCGTCAGGCCCTGGCCGACCTCGGCCTGGACGACGCCACCTGCCGGCGCCTGGGCATCCGCTTGCACAAGGTCGCCGTCGTTTGGCCGCTGGAGGCGCAGACCACGCGCGAGTTCGCCACCGGCCTGCGCGAGATCCTGGTCATCGAAGAAAAGCGCCAGGTCATCGAGTACCAGCTCAAAGAGGAGCTTTACAACTGGCGCTCCGATGTGCGGCCCAACGTCATGGGCAAGTTCAACGAAACCGAAGGTGACTACTCGGGCGGCGAGTGGTCCATGCCCAATCCCTCGGCCCACACCCTGCTGCGGGCCAACGCCGATCTGTCGCCCGTCTTGATCGCCCGCGCCATCGCGCAGCGCCTGAAAAAGCTGGGAATTGACGCCGACACCACGGCCCGCATCGACGCCCAGCTGGCCCTGCTGGCCGCCAAGGAAAGCAGCCTGCAGGTCACCGAGCTCGCGGCCGACCGCACGCCCTGGTTCTGCTCGGGCTGCCCGCACAACACCTCCACGAAAGTGCCCGAAGGCTCGCGCGCCATGGCCGGCATCGGCTGCCACTACATGGCCACCTGGATGGACCGCGCCACCATCGGCTTCACGCAAATGGGCGGTGAGGGCGTGCCCTGGGTCGGGCAGCAGCCCTTCTCGACCGAGTCGCATGTCTTTGCCAACATCGGCGACGGCACCTACTTTCACAGCGGCCTGCTCGCCATTCGTCAGGCCATCGCCGCGGGCGTGAACATCACCTACAAGGTGCTTTACAACGATGCGGTGGCCATGACTGGCGGCCAGGCCGTGGGCGAGCGCCCGGAGGGCCATACCGTGCCGCAGATCGTGGGCAGCTTGCTGTCCGAGGGCGTGTCGCGCCTGGTGGTGGTCACCGACGAGCCTGCCAAGTACGCACGCAACGTCGACGCCCGCCATGGCCTGCCGGCGGGCATCGAAGTCTTTCACCGCGACGAACTCGATCGCCTGCAACGCGAGTTCCGCGAGATCGCTGGCACCAGCGTCATCGTCTACGACCAGACCTGTGCCACCGAAAAGCGCCGCCGCCGCAAGCGCGGCACGATGCAAGATCCGGCGGTGCGCGTCATGATCAACGATCTGGTGTGCGAGGGCTGCGGCGACTGCGGCGTGCAGTCCAACTGCCTCTCGGTCGAGCCGCTGGAGACGCCCTTGGGTCGCAAGCGCACCATCAACCAGAGCACCTGCAACAAGGACACCAGCTGCCTCAAAGGCTTTTGCCCCAGCTTCGTCACCGTCGAAGGCGGCCGCCTGAAAAAAGCCACGCGCGCGCAGGCCCCCTCGCCCTCTGAGCTGGGCGAGCTGCCCGAGCCCCTGCTGCCCGCCCTCGCCGACACCGCCTACGGCATCGTCGTGGCCGGCGTGGGCGGCACGGGGGTCATCACCATCGGTCAGCTGCTCGGGATGGCGGCGCACCTGGAAGGGCGCGGGATCGTCACCCAAGACGCTGCAGGGTTGGCGCAAAAGGGCGGCGCCACCTGGAGCCATGTGCTGGTGGGCGCCCGCGCCGACGTGATCCACACCACCCGCGTGAGCACGGCCGCAGCCGATCTGGTGCTCGGTTGCGACCCGCTGGTCACCGCCAGCCGCGAGACCCTGCTGCGCATGCGCGAAGGCCGCACCCGCGTCGCCCTCAACGCGCACGGCGCGCCCACCGCCACCTTCGTGCGCCAGCCCGATTGGTCCAACCCCTCCGAGGCCTGCACCGGCGCGATTGCGCGCGCAGTCGGTGCCCAGGCCCTGGGCAGCTTCGACGCCAGCCGCGTCGCCACCCGCCTCCTGGGCGACAGCCTGTATGCCAACCCGATGCTGCTTGGATTCGCCTGGCAAAAGGGTTGGATCCCGCTGGGCCTACCCGCCTTGCTGCGCGCCATCGAGCTCAATGAAGTGGCGGTCGAGGCCAACAAGGCGGCCTTCACCTGGGGCCGCTGGGCCGCCCATGACCCGGCGCGCCTGGAGCGCTTGCTTGCGCCGTCTCAGGTCGTCGAGCTGCGCCCCCGCGAGACGCTCGAGAACCTCATCGCCCGCCGGGTCGAATTCCTCACCGCCTACCAAAACGCCGCCTACGCCCAGACCTATCGCGATGCCGTCGAGCGGGTGCGCGGGGTCGAGGCGCCGCTGGGTCGCACCGCCCTGACCGAGGCCGTGGCGCGCTACCTGTTCAAGCTCATGGCCTACAAGGACGAATACGAGGTCGCCCGCTTGCACACGCAAACTGGGTTCCGCGAGTCAATCGCCGCCCAGTTCGAGGGTGACTACCGCATTCACCACCACCTGGCGCCGCCCCTGTTCTCGCGGCGCAATGCCCAGGGCGAGCTGCAAAAACGGCGCTTTGGCGCCGCCATGGGCTGGGGCCTGGGCCTGCTGGCCCACCTGCGCGGCTTGCGCGGCACCGCCCTGGATGTCTTTGGCTACACCGAGGAACGCCGCAGCGAGCGCGCACTCATCGCCGAATACCGTCGCTGCATCGACGGCCTCCTGGCTGGCCTCACGCCGGCCAACCATGCCCTGGCCGTGGAGATCGCCCGCATCCCCGAGCAGATCCGCGGCTATGGGCATGTGAAGGCCCGCCACCTGGAGGCCGCCCGCGCCCGCTGGGACGCGCTGATGGCGCGCTGGCGCGGCGACTCGCCCGCCGACCGGCTGGCAGCCTGAAGCGACTGGCCGGCCCCCGACCCGGTCCGGCTTTGCCCCTGGCCGGTCCGGGTGCATGGGCCCCGGGCCCTACAATCCGCTGTTTTCGCCGCGCAGCCGGGCCGTTCCGGCCGACGGTCTCGGCGATCTGACGTCCAAGAAACCCCTAGGAGTTCACTCGTGTTCATTTCCTCCGCATACGCCCAGGCCCCCGCTGCCGGCGGCGACATGATGTCCACCCTCACCGGCATGCTCCCGCTGCTGCTGATGTTCGTGGTGCTGTATTTCGTCATGATCCGCCCGCAAATGAAGCGCCAGAAGGAACACAAGGCCATGATCGAAGCCCTGGCCAAAGGCGATGAGATCGCCACCGCCGGCGGCCTGATCGGTCGCATCAGCCGCCTGGGCGACACCTATGTCGGCGTCGAGCTCGCCACTGGCGTCGAGGTCCAGCTGCAACGCAATGCCATCGTGCAGGTGCTGCCCAAGGGCACCGTCAAGTAAGCCGTGAATCGTTACCCGGTCTGGAAGTACGCGATCCTGGTGGTCGCGTTGCTCGTGGGTGTGCTCTACACCCTGCCCAATTTCTTTGGCGAAGCGCCTGCGGTGCAGGTCTCGGCCGGCAAGGCCACGGTCAAGGTGGACACCGCCACGCTCGGGCGCGTCGAGCAGGCCCTGACCGCAGCCAACCTCCAGCCGCAGTCGATCAGCCTCGAAGGCAGCTCGATTCGGGTGCGCGTGGACAGCACCGACACCCAGCTGAAGGTCAAGGACGCCCTGCAGCGCGCCCTCAACCCCGACCCCGCTGACCCGGGCCATGTGGTCGCCCTCAACCTGATCTCGGCCTCGCCGGCCTGGCTCACCGCCCTGCACGCAGCGCCCATGTACCTGGGCCTGGATCTGCGCGGCGGCGTGCACTTCATGCTGCAGGTGGACATGCCCGGCGCGCTCACCAAGAAGGCCGAGGCCTTCGCGGGCGACATCCGCCTGTCTCTGCGCGAGGCCAATATCCGCCACGGCGGCGTGAGCCGCAACGGCCAGACCCTGGACGTGCGCTTTCGCGAAGCCGCCGTGATGGAGCAGGCCCAACGCCGCTTGGCCGAGGCCTTCCCCGACCTGCAAATGGCCGGCGGCCCGGACGGCACCGATTTCAAGCTGAACGTCACCATCAAGCCCGAGGCGGCCCGCCGCGTGCAGGAGCAGGCGCTCAAGCAAAACATCCACACCCTGCACAACCGCATCAACGAGCTCGGCGTGGCCGAGCCGGTGATCCAGCAGCAGGGCCTGGACCGCATCGTGGTGCAGCTGCCCGGCGTGCAAGACACCGCCAAGGCCAAGGACATCCTGGGCCGCACCGCCACCCTGGAGATGCGCCTGGTCGATGAAAGCGCGGAGGCGCGTGCCGCCGAGATGGGCTCGGGCCCGGTGCCCTTCGGCTCCGAGCGCTTCCTCGAGCGCGATGGCCGACCCGTCATCCTGAAAAAGCAGGTCATCATCACCGGCGACAGCCTCACCGACGCGCAGCCGGGTTTCGATTCGCAGTCTCAGCAGCCCAAGGTCGACCTGACCGTCGACGCCAAGGGCGGGCGCATCATGCGCGACACCAGCCGCGAGAACCTCAAGAAGCGCATGGCCATCGTGCTCTTCGAAAAAGGCAAGGGCGAGGTGCTGACGGCCCCGGTCATCCAGGGCGAGCTGGGCAACCGTTTTCAGATCTCGGGCTCCATGACCGTCAACGAGGCCAACGACCTGGCGCTGTTGCTGCGCGCCGGCTCGCTGGCCGCGCCGATGGAGATCATCGAAGAACTGACCATCGGCCCCACGCTGGGCGCCGAGAACATCGCCAAGGGCTTTCACAGCGTGGCCTGGGGCTTTGCCGCCATCGTCGCCTTCATGGCGGGCTACTACATGCTGTTTGGCCTGATCTCTGGCATCGCGCTGGCCGTCAACCTGCTGCTGCTGGTGGCGATCCTCTCGCTGCTGCAGGCCACGCTGACGCTGCCCGGCATGGCGGCCATGGCGCTGGCGCTGGGCATGGCGATTGACTCCAACGTGCTGATCAACGAGCGCATCCGGGAGGAACTGCGCAATGGCGCGGCCCCGCAGGCGGCCATCCACACCGGTTACGACCGCGCCTGGGCCACCATCCTGGACTCCAACGTGACCACGCTGATCGCGGGCGTCGCCCTGCTGGCTTTCGGCTCGGGCGCGGTGCGCGGCTTCGCGGTGGTGCACTGCATCGGCATCCTGACCTCGATGTTCTCGGCGGTGTTCTTCTCGCGCGGCCTGGTCAACCTCTGGTACGGCCGCCAGAAGAAGCTCAAGTCGGTGTCGATCGGCACCGTCTGGCGTCCGTCCAAGGACGAGGCGCTGACCACCGGCAAGGGAGCCTAAAAGTGGAGTTTTTCAAGATCCGGCGGGACATCCCGTTCATGCGGCACGCGCTGGTGTTCAACATCATCTCGTTCCTCACCTTCGCGGCGGCGGTGTTCTTCCTGTTCACGCGCG
>JBIKUT010000123.1:0-6483 GCA_044347465.1 Ramlibacter sp. | reverse complement strand
GCCCGGCCCGCGTGCGATCACCTCGCCACGCTCCATCACCAGGTAGTGGTCGGCCAGTTCTTCGGCGAAGTCGTAGTACTGCTCCACGAGCAGCACCGCGACGCGCTGGCCATTGAGCCCCTCGGAGGCCAGCATGCGGATCACACGGCCGATGTCCTTGATGATCGACGGCTGAATGCCCTCGGTCGGTTCGTCCAGGATGATCAACTGAGGCTGCGCCGCCAGCGCGCGGGCGATCGCCAGCTGCTGCTGCTGCCCGCCCGACAGGTCACCGCCTCGCCGATTCAACATCTGCTTGAGGACCGGAAACAGTTCAAACAGCTGCGGCGGAATCGGCGTGGACGCCGGCTTGTAGGCCAGGCCCATGCGCAGGTTGTCTTCGACCGTGAGACGCCCAAAGATCTCGCGCCCCTGCGGCACGAAGCCAATGCCGGCACGCGCACGCTGGTAGGGCGTGGCGCTGGTGATCGCCTGCCCATTGAATTCGATCGAACCGGATTGGATCGGGACCAGCCCCATCAGGGATTTGAGTAGCGTGGTCTTGCCCACGCCGTTGCGACCCAAGAGAACGGTGACCTCACCCGCGGGCACCTCCAGGCTCACATCGCGCAGGATGTGCGAGCCGCCGTAGTACTGGTGAATATTCTTGACAGAGAGCATGGCGGTCATCGTCCCAGGTAGACCTCGATCACGCGCTCGTCGTTTTGCACCTGGTCCAGCTTGCCCTGGGCCAGGACCGCGCCGTCACACAGCACGGTCACGATCTCGGAGATGGTGCGGATAAAGCTCATATCGTGTTCCACCACCATCAGCGAATGCTTGCCCCGGGGCCGGGCCTCAGGTGACGCCGGTCACAGCGGCCTTGAGCCCCGGCGCGAGCAAGCACACGATCGCCACCGTGGACAACTGCAGGCGCAGCGGCAGATACCAAGCCGGGAGCAGGCCCTGCGCAAACAGCCGTCGATCCTGTAGATAGTGGACGGCAAAGGCCACCACCAGGACCACGCTGCCCACGCGCGGCTCCAGCAACAAGCCGCACCAGGCCATCAGGGCCGGCACCGTGCTCCAGGCATACATCCAGGCACGGCGCGTGGGCGCCAGCTGCGGCAGGAGCATGGCAAAGGCCCAATGCAGCGCCCCGACAAAACTAAGAATCACAGCGCCATAGGCCAGCAAGGCCAGCGACGTCGCCCGAGACTCCACCCCCAGCAGGTTGGCCGCAGCCAAGCCCACGAAAGGCACAAGGCCCCCGTACCCGAGCCAGGCGACATGGCGCGGGGGTGTGGCATCGATCAAGGGCGTGAGTTCGGCGTCGTTCATGGCGCCGGATTATCGGGGAGGCCTCGCCACGCCCCATCTCGGGGCGAGACTGCCCCTTGCATCACGCTCGCGGGCGAGATGGCTGGCCCACGCACCAGGATCGTGCGCGCCGAGGCTGCGGGCACAAATCCACCCCCTGGGGCGACCCATCGCGATCCTGCAGAATCGCGACTCAGGCATGCCGCTTGCAAACTGGCATGACAGTCCCTCTAGGAAGCGCCATGGACCTCACGCCCCGCGAAAAAGACAAGCTGCTGATTTTCACCGCCGCCTTGCTGGCCGAGCGCCGACGCGCGCGCGGGCTCAAACTCAATTACCCCGAAGCCATCGCCCTGATCTCGGCGGCCGTGATGGAAGGCGCGCGCGATGGCAAATCGGTCGCTGCCCTCATGAGTGAAGGTCGTGAGGTGCTCTCACGCGACGACGTCATGGACGGCGTGGCCGAGATGATTCACGACATCCAGGTCGAAGCCACGTTCCCGGATGGCACCAAGCTGGTCACGGTTCATCAACCGATCATGTGATTCCCCCCGAAGCGCCTGCGGCGCTTCCCCCCCAGGGGGGCGCCCTCGGTGGACCGGCGGAGCCGGATCCACGCGGGCACTGGGGTTTGACTGTGGTTTGCCGTCTGTTCTTTTTTGGAAGTTGTTTATGAAGATTTCTTCTTTTGCTCGCTTCGCATCGCCCCTGTGGGTCTGGCTGGCTGTGCCGGCGCACGCGCACGAGGGGCACGGCATCGACATCGCCTCGCACTGGCATGCGACCGATACGGTCGGCCTGCTGGTCTTGGCTGTGGCTGTTGGCCTCGTGGTGTGGTTCACGCGAGGCGGCAAGTGATGACGCCGGGCGAACTGCTGATCGATGAAGGCGAGCATGCCCTCAACCCGGGGCGTCGCGCGGTCACCCTGGTTGTGCGCAACACCTCGCAGCGGCCCATTCAGGTCGGCTCGCACTACCACTTCGCCGAAACCAATGGCGCATTGGAATTCGACCGCGCGGCGGCGCGTGGCATGCGTCTGAACCTGGCCTCGGGCACGGCGGTGCGCTTTGAGCCCGGGCAACAGCGGACAGTGGAACTGGTGGACCTGGCGGGCGAGCGCGCCGTGTTCGGGTTCCGGGGTCTGGTGCAAGGCAAGCTCTAAGCGAGCGGAGAAAGAGATGGCAACCATTGGACGCCGCGCCTACGCGGAAATGTTTGGCCCCACGAAGGGCGACCGGGTGCGCCTGGCCGACACCGATCTGGTGATCGAGGTCGAAGACGACTACACGCTGCGTGCGGGTGGCTATGGCGAGGAAGTCAAATTCGGCGGTGGCAAGACCATCCGCGACGGCATGGCGCAAAGCCAGCGCAGTCGGGCCGAAGGCGCCGTCGACACTGTGCTCACAAATGCTCTCATCATCGACCACTGGGGCATCGTCAAGGCCGACATCGGCTTGAAAGACGGCCGCATCACCGCCATCGGCAAGGCCGGCAACCCTGACACTCAACCCGGCGTGGACATCATCATCGGCCCCGGCACAGAAATCATTGCCTGCGAAGGCAGCATCGTCACCGCCGGCGGCATCGACAGCCACATCCACTTCATCTGCCCGCAACAGATCGAAGAAGCCCTGGCCTCGGGCATCACCACCATGTTTGGTGGCGGCACTGGTCCGGCCACTGGCACCTTTGCCACCACCTGTACGCCCGGCCCCTGGCACATGGAGCGCATGCTGCAGGCGGCCGATGCGTTTCCGATGAACCTGGGCTTCATGGGCAAGGGCAACGCCAGCCAGCCCCAGGCCTTGCGCGAACAGATCGACGCCGGCGCCATCGGGCTCAAGCTCCATGAAGACTGGGGCACCACGCCCAGCGCCATCAGCAACTGTCTGGATGTGGCCGACGAGATGGACATCCAGGTGGCCCTGCACTCTGACACGCTCAATGAATCGGGCTTCGTCGAAGACACCATCGCCGCCACGTACAAGGACGGGGTAGGCCGCGGCCTCTGCGCCTTCCACACCGAAGGTGCGGGCGGCGGCCATGCGCCGGACATCCTGCGCGTGGTGGGCGAGGCCAACTTCCTGCCTTCGTCGACCAACCCCACCATGCCCTACACCGTGAACACGCTCGACGAACACGTCGACATGCTGATGGTGTGCCACCACCTGGATCCGGCCATCGCCGAAGACCTGGCCTTTGCCGAAAGCCGCATCCGCAAAGAAACCATCGCCGCCGAAGACATCCTGCATGACCTGGGCGCCATCAGCATGTTCAGCTCGGACTCGCAGGCCATGGGCCGCGTGGGCGAAGTGATCCTGCGTTGCTGGCAGACCGCGCACAAGATGAAACAGCAACGCGGCAAGCTGCCCGGCGACACCGAGCGCCACGACAACGCGCGGGCCAAGCGCTATGTGGCCAAGTACACGATCAACCCCGCCATCGCGCACGGCATCAGCCATGAGGTGGGCAGCCTGGAGGTGGGCAAATGGGCCGACCTCGTGATCTGGAAGCCTGCCTTCTTTGGCATCAAGCCTTCGGTCATCGTCAAGGGCGGCACCATCGCCCTGGCGGCCATGGGCGACCCCAACGCGTCCATCCCCACGCCGCAGCCGGTGCATTTCCGGCCGATGTTTGGCAGCTTCGGCGGCTCCTTGCTGAAGTCGTCGATCACCTTCGTCTCGCAGGCGGCCCTGCGCGCCGGCGTACCCGCGCGCTTCGGCCTGGGCAAGGTAGTCAGTGCCGCCAAAGACATCCGCCGCGTGCGCAAGCAGCACATGATTCACAACGCCTACCTGCCCCGCATGGAAATCGACGCCCAGACCTACGCGGTGCGCGCCGATGGTCAGTTGCTCACGTGCGAGCCGGCGACCTCCTTGCCGATGACGCAGCGGTATTTCTTGTTTTAGGCCCCAACCACCCCCCTATAATACGAACTCAATTAACGTATTACAGGTGCGCTATGACCCTGACCGTTCGCCTTCCCACTCCCCTCGAGAAGTCGCTTGACGCGTACTGCGCAGCGAACGGGCTCACCAAGTCGCATGTCGTTCAGGAGTGCCTCGCCAACTACCTGGGGCAGGCTCGTATCCGACAGTCTGCCGCTGCGCCAGAGGCTGCGGTCAGTGCAGCCTATGCCGCCTTTCGGCGCGCCGGTCTGATCGGCTGCGTCAACCAGGCCAGCGCTGGGGCCACGCGCGATGTGGTTCGCCAGCGCGCCCTCCAGCGGCTGCAACGCGGCGGCGCCTGATGGATCGCATCCTCGTGGACACCGGGCCTCTGGTCGCCCTGTTCAATTCTGGCGATGCCATGCATGGAGCGGCCGACACCTGGTTCGCCGACTGTCATGCGCAGTTGCACACCGTGGCGCCTGTGCTCACCGAGGTGGGCTTTTTTCTGCCGGCCCGTCAGCGCGCCGCGCTGGCTGATCTGGTGGCCGGTGGCGCCCTGCAGGTGCACCATCCCGACGCGGCCGGCTACAAGCGCATCGCCGCCCTGCTTCGCAAGTACACCGATCTCGATGCCGACTGGGCCGATGCCTGCCTGGTGTGGGCAGCGGAGGCCACCGGCATTCACCGTATCGCCACCCTCGACGTGCGCGATTTTTCTGTCTACCGAATTCAGGGGCGGACCCGATTCATGATCGAGGCCTTGGCACCATGACCCTCTTGCACGTGAGCAAATGCCTCCCCCGTGGTCAAGGGTTGGCACCGGCCCTGGTGCGGCGCGCCGCCACCGTCGAACTCGATTGGGATGTGCGCCAGAAAAGCCGCTTTGACTGCACCGACTCCAGCGGGCGCGCCCTGGGTGTCTTCCTGCCCCGCGGCACCGCCGCGCGTGGTGGCGATGTGCTGGTAGTCGAAGACGGCTCGCTGGTGCGCGTGATCGCAGCGCCTCAGCCGGTGCTGGTCATCACCGCCTGCCCGCAGCACGGCACGCGCTTTGACCTGACCCGCGCCGCCTACCACCTGGGCAACCGGCATGTGCCCATCGAGCTGCGGCCCGAGCATCTGAAGATCGAACCCGATCATGTGCTGGCCGACATGCTGCGCGCCATGCACCTGATCGTGAACGAGACTCGCGACACCTTCGAGCCCGAAGGCGGCGCATATGGAGGCGGCCACGGCGGGCATGGGCACAGCCACCACGGCCATGAAGGTCACGCGCACTCGCATGGTCACTCGCACGATCACGACCACAGCCATGGCCACGACCACTGAAAGCGACGACAGCGCCCTGCTGCAATTGATCTGGCTGGCCTCGCCGGCCTTGCCGGTGGGGGGCTTTTCGTATTCCGAGGGTCTGGAGGGTGCGGTCGATGCGAGTCTTGTCACGGACGAGGCCAGTGCCGCGCGCTGGCTGGTCGACCAATTGCACCTGACCTTAAGTCGCTCGGATCTAGCCGTAGTAGCCCAAGCCGTGGTCGCCTGGCGCGCCGGTGACACCGAGCGCGTGCAAGCCCTGAACACCTGGATCCTGAACACACGCGAGACCCGCGAGATGCGCCAGCAGACCGAGCAGATGGGGCGCTCCTTCATTGAGTGGCTCAAGTCCGTGCACCCCGACGTCGCGGCCACGGCAATTCCCCTGGGCCACCTGACCTACCCAGTCGCCTTCGCGCGGGCCGCCTCCACCGGCACGGCGCCGATACGCACCATCGCACTGGCCTTCGCCTTCGGGTGGGCCGAGAACATGATGCAAGCCGCAATCAAGTCGGTGCCCCTGGGGCAAAGCGCCGGCCAGCGTATCCTGGCCCGCCTGGCCCACGAGATCCCGCAGGCTGTCGATCACGCCCTCACGCGGGTCGACGACTCGCGGCAATCCTTTTCGCCCATGCTCGCGATCCTCTCGTCGCGGCATGAACACCAATACTCACGCCTCTTCCGATCATGAGCCTGCACCACATCGCGCATCGCACCAAGACACTGCCCCCTCTGCGCGTGGGCATCGGCGGGCCTGTGGGCTCGGGCAAGACCACCTTGCTGGAGATGCTGTGCAAGGCCATGCGCGAACGCTGGGACCTGGTGGCCATCACCAACGACATCTACACCAAGGAAGATCAGCGCCTGCTCACCGTCAGCGGCGCGCTGGCGGCTGAACGCATCATGGGTGTCGAGACGGGCGGCTGTCCGCACACCGCCATCCGCGAGGACGCCTCCATCAACCTCGAGGCCATCGACCGC